>CAKTNU010000051.1 GCA_934589325.1 uncultured Oscillospiraceae bacterium
GGCATAACAATAGGCGGAGTCACCGTGGACGGCATAGCGATATTGACCCTGCTGATGACGGCGCTCATCATGGTAGTGCTGAGCTTCTTCATCAACAAGACCAAGCTGGGCAAGGCGATGCGCGCCGTGTCCGAGGACAAGAACGCTGCCTCGCTCATGGGTATCAGCGTTAACCGCACGATAACCCTGACCTTTGCGATAGGCTCCGCGCTTGCTGCATTCGCAAGTATTTTCTACGGCATGGCGTATGTCTACATCAAGCCGACCACCGGCGCAATGCCTGGTATCAAGGCTTTCACAGCCGCAGTCTTCGGCGGTATCGGCTCGATACCCGGTGCAATGCTCGGCGGCATCCTGCTCGGCATGATAGAGCAGTTTTCCAAAACCTATATTTCCACCCTTTGGGCCGACGCCATCGTTTTCGGCGTGCTGGTTCTGGTGCTGGTGGTCAAGCCCACAGGTCTGCTGGGCAAACAGATAAGTGAGAAGGTGTGACAATGGCTAAAAACAAGAAAATCAGACTCAAGCCCGATGCGGTCACATTCATTGCCGTCGTCCTTCTCTATGCCGTCGTCGGCTTCATGCTCTACACCGGTCGGCTGACCCGGCAGATCTCCAATATGCTCATCCCCATTTCGGTTTATATAGTCCTCGCCGTATCGCTGAACCTCGTCGTCGGGCTGCTGGGTGAGCTGTCTCTTGGTCACGGCGGCTTTCTCTCGGTCGGCCTGTTCTCCGGCTGCCTGCTGGCTATAGCCCTGTCCGGCACCTCGCTGCCGCTGTTCGTCCGGCTGCCTCTGTCGATGATCCTCGGCGGCGTTGTGGCAATGATATTCGGCCTCATCGTCGGCCTGCCCGCGCTGCGGCTCAAGGGCGACTATCTTGCGATAGTCACGCTGGCCTGCGGCGAGATAATCAAGAACATCATAACGAACCTCGACGTCACCGGCGGCGCACTCGGTCTGAACACCGGCTCTATATACTCCAATGCAAAAACACTCCTGCCCTATGCGGCGGTCCTTGTGCTGCTGACGGTGCTTGTGATGATGAATCTCAAGCGTTCCAAGCATGGCCGCGCTATCATGGCCATCCGTGATAACCGCATAGCCGCCGAGTCCATCGGCATCAATGTCACCTATTTCAAGCTCGCCGTGTTCATGCTGTCGGCCTTCTTCGCCGGTGCCGCCGGAACACTGTACGGCCACTTCTTTGCAAACGTCAAGGCCGCGTCCTTTGATTACAACATGTCCATCGAGATACTCGTCATCGTCGTCCTCGGCGGCATGGGCAGTGTCCCCGGCTCAATAATCGCAGCTATCGTTCTCCAGCTCCTGCCGGAGCTGATGCGTGAGTTCGCCGATTACCGCATGCTGCTGTACGCGATAGTCCTCATACTCGTCATGCTGGCAACCAATGACCCCAGAATACGCGAATTTTTTGAGCGGCTGCGTCCGTCGCGCCTTATCAGGCAGCTCATAAGAAGGAAAGGCACGGCCCGGAAGGAGGCGCAGGCAAATGACTAACAAAACCAAGCTCGTCACCGTAACGCCCCGCGTCGCCATGCTGACCGAGCGTGACGCCGACAAAGCACCGGTACTCGAGTGCATCGACCTCGGCATCAGCTTCGGCGGTCTGAAGGCCGTTGACAACTTCAACATCACGATCGGCCGCACCGAGATAGCCGGACTTATAGGCCCGAACGGTGCAGGCAAAACCACGGTCTTCAATCTTCTGACTCGTGTCTATCAGCCGACGCATGGCACCATCCTGCTTGACGGCAAGGACATCCACGGTATGAGCACCGCACAGATAAACCGTGCCGGTATCGCCCGTACCTTCCAAAACATCCGCCTTTTCTCCAACCTCAGCGTCGAGGAAAACATCACTGTCGCGATGGATTCGCAGATAAAATACGGCCTCGCCAGCAGCATCCTGCACCTGCCGCCCTACCGCTGGGAGGAGCGCGTCGCACATGAGCGTGCAATGGAGCTGCTGAGTATCTTCCACATGGAGGATATGGCCAATGCGCAGGCGGGCAGCCTGCCATACGGTGCGCAGCGCCGCCTTGAGATACTCCGCGCTCTCGCCACGAACCCCAGCCTGCTGCTGCTCGACGAGCCCGCCGCCGGCATGAACCCCTCCGAGACTTCAGAGCTTACCGAGAATATTCTCGCTATCCGCGACACCTTCAAGATCGCAATACTGCTCATTGAGCATGACATGAACCTCGTCATGAATATCTGCGAAGGCATTGCGGTGTTGAATTTCGGCAAGCTCATTGCCAAAGGCAGCGCGGAAGACATCCAGAACAATCCCGAGGTCATCGAAGCCTACCTCGGCAAAAAGAAGGAGGCGTGAACATGTCTGAAATGCTTAAGGTCAGCGACCTGCACGTGTACTACGGCAGCATCCACGCTGTCAAGGGCGTGTCCTTCGAGGTACATGAGGGCGAAGTCGTCACGCTCATCGGTGCAAACGGCGCAGGCAAGTCGACAGTGCTGAACACCGTCTCCGGGCTGCTGCACCCACGTTCCGGCAGTATCGAGTTTCAAGGGGCTGACCTGAAAGGCGTCCCGCCGCACAAAATAGTCGCGAGAGGGCTTGCCCAGGTCCCCGAGGGGCGGCACGTGTTCCTGCAGATGACCGTCGAGGAAAACCTCGAGATGGGCGCATATACCCAGCCTAATTCGACCATTGCCGAAGGCATCGCGGATGTCTACCGCCGTTTCCCGCGTCTTGAGGAGCGGCGTCGCCAGACGGCCGGCACACTATCCGGCGGTGAGCAGCAGATGCTGGCGATGGGGCGTGCCCTGATGTCCAAGCCTAAGCTGCTGATGCTCGACGAGCCCTCGATGGGGCTTGCCCCGATCCTGGTCGAGCAGATATTCGACATCATCCGTGAGCTGCACGCCGCGGGTACGACGATACTTCTCGTTGAGCAGAATGCGAATGCCGCGCTCAGTGTGGCTGACCGCGCCTATGTCCTCGAGACCGGCCGTATAGTCCTCTCCGGCACCGGCGACGAGCTGATGCACAGCGAACAGGTGCAGAAAGCATATCTCGGCGGCTGACGGAAAACATACATTATTATACATTATAGTATATAGTATAGCGGCAGCAGTCCTTACAGACTGCTGCCGCTATACTGTTAATATGTATCGGTTCTTATGACAGGTTCCCCGTCGCATACATCACGGCGGTCAGGGCGACGACAGGCGCCGTCTCACAGCGGAGGATGCGCTCACCCATCGAGCAGATATGCAGCCCCGCAATACGCGCAAGCTGCGCTTCGAACGGAGCGAATCCGCCTTCCGGTCCCGTGATTATCGCGGCAGTCGCCGCTGTCTTATTCGCACTCAGCACATCGTTCAGCGCCTCGCGCTCGCCAGTCTCGTACATAAACAGCCCCAGATCTTTCTTGACCGCTGCGTCCAGTGCTCCGGCAAAATCTCCCGCCCAGCCGACCTGCGGGATTATTCCCCGGCCGGACTGCTTTGCTGCTTCCTCCGCAATGCGCTGCCAGCGCTCCAGCTTTTTCTCCGGCTTGTCAGGCTTTGCAACACAGCGGTCGGAATCGAAGAAAAATATTTCCTCCGCCCCAGCCTCCACAGATTTCTGGATGATATAGTCTGTCTTGTCACCCTTCGGCAGTCCGCACAGCACCGAGACCTTCACGCTCGGCTCCGCCGGGCAGCGGACGACCTCGATCACCTCAGCCTCGACCTGCTCTTTATCGGCTTTAACGAGCCGGCACTTATAGTCCGTACCCTGCCCGTCGCAGATTATCATATCCTCGCCCGGACGCATACGCAGTACGCGTACATGCTCCGCGTCCCGCCCTTTCATGATCGCCATGCCGCCAAGAATATTTGTCCCGGCCATAAAAAATCTGGGCATAGTCATTCTCCGTTTCCGATAGTTTTTGTTGCCTTGATTATCGCACAATTTCCTTCCGTTTGCAAGAGCCAGCATAACTAAACAGGCGCCGTGCCTTGCTTATGCAGGGTACGGCGCCTGTTTCAGCTTTCCATCTGCTTGCCGAGAAAGGATGCTACGGTTTGCGCCAGCTTGTATTCAAGCTCGCTGCACGGCGGACTGCTGCGCGGCGTAATAAACATAACGCAGCCCATCAGGTCCCCCTCGGATATGACCGGCGCGGCAACGGCAGCACAGTACTTATCATCATCCGCCGCAACGGGCACGGAGCTTCCGCCTGACTCCTGCCGGTAGACGCTTCGCGTCTCCATCACCGCCGAAAGCTGTTGGCTTATCGGTCTGTCCATCAACTCGCGCTTTGCGCCGCCCGCTATCGCAATGATGCTGTCACGGTCGCACACCGCCACAATGCCGTCCGTCGCTTTGCGCAGACTGTCACATATCTGCGCAGCAAAGTCCGAAAGCTCCCCGATCGGTGAATACTTCTTGAAAATCAATTCTCCGTCCTTATCTGTGAAAATCTCCAATGGGTCACCCTCGCGGATACGCATCGTGCGGCGGATCTCTTTGGGAATTACCACACGACCTAAATCGTCTATACGCCGCACTATGCCGGTCGCTTTCATATATATCTCTCCTTTGGCTCAATTTTCATTTCTATTGTCTGCAAAGGAAGCTAAAAATATGTGGCGAGTAAAAGAAGTATATTTTTGGGCGCAGCGTCTTCTACTGCAGTGGATACAAAATATCGCCGTTTTACATTTTTACAAACATTCGACGATGTCTATCCTAATATAATATGATCGCCGCGGGGCGGAGTATCTGATCAAGCCATGTACTCCGTGCAAAAAAGTTTTATCCCCATTTCGCGCTGCGAAATGGGGATAATTATGGGATAAAAGATGCAGGACCTTAAGACCTCTATAGGATCAATCGTGGCAGTGCTCGCAGTCGTGTATCTTGAACTGCTCGGGATCGTACGCGATCCCATGCTTATCATAGTAGTCCTTGACGGCGGCGCGAACTGCTTCCTCCGCCAGAACGGAACAGTGTATCTTGTGAGCGGGCAGGCCGTCCAGTGCTTCAACGACAGCCTTGTTCGACAGCTCAAGCGCCTCACTGATGGGCTTACCCTTAATGAGTTCGGTCGCCATAGAGCTGGTTGCTATTGCACTGCCGCAGCCGAAAGTGTTGAACTTACAGTCAGTAATGACGTCGTCCTTGACCTTTATATACATACGCATAATATCGCCGCATTTGGCGTTGCCGACCTCGCCGATACCGTCAGCATCATCGAGCTTACCGACGTTACGGGGATGCTGGAAATGATCCATTACCTTATCGCTGTAGAGAGCCATGATTAGTTCCTCCTATTTCTAAATCAGTAGTTTTAATTATATGAGATGAGGGCGCTCGCCCTTTTCAAGCTCGTCCCACACGGGAGACATATTGCGCAGATACTCAACGACCTCGGGGACGACCTTTATGATATGGTCTATCTCCTCCATAGTGTTGTATTCACCGATGGACAGGCGCAGCGAACCATGCGCCACTTCATGCGGCAGACCCAGCGCCAGCAGTACATGGCTGGGGTCGAGCGAACCGGAGGTGCAGGCGCTGCCGGAGGATGCGCAGATACCGTTCTGGTCAAGCATCAGCAGCAGACTCTCGCCTTCTATACCCTCGAAGCACATATTCACCGTGCCGGGGACATGGTGCTCAAGACTGCCGTTTATCTTACTGTGGGGTATCTTCGACAGCTCGGTAAACAGCTTGTCACGCATGGGGATTATCTTGGCGGTGTTGGACTCCATATTGTCGCATGCTTCCTTGAGCGCTGCAGCCATAGCAACTATACCCGCCATATTCTCTGTGCCGGCACGCTTACCGCGCTCCTGTGCGCCGCCTTCGATAAGCGGAAGGAGCGGAATATTGCGCTTGACGTACAGCACACCGACTCCCTTCGGCGCGTGGAACTTATGCCCGGACATAGAGAGCATATCTATATTCATTGCCTTGACATCAATGGGCATATGTCCGACAGCCTGAACAGCGTCGGTATGGAAGGGAACACCGCGCTCACGGCAGACAGCACCGATCTCGGCTATAGGCTGCACGGTGCCGATCTCGTTATTCGCGAACATGACGGTGACCAAGCAGGTATCGTCACGTATTGCATCCCGCAGCTCGTCAACGCGGACGATGCCATCCTCATGGACATCCAGCAGCGTGACCTCCCAGCCCTCTTTTTCAAGTCTGGCCAGAGTGTGCAGCACGGCATGATGCTCAAACTTGGTAGAGATTATATGCTTTTTGCCCTTCTTCGCGCCGAGCTTTGCGGCCGAAACTATGGCCTGATTATCGGCCTCGCTGCCGCCGGAGGTAAAATATATCTCACGTGGCTCAGCATTGATACATTCAGCCACGGTCGCTCTCGCCTTAGCGAGATCCTCCGTGACGACCTGAGCAAAGGCATACAGACTGGAGGGGTTGCCGTATCTCTCGGTAAGGTAGGGCATCATTGCCTCGCGTGCGGTCTTGCTTACGCAGGTGGTGGCTGCATTGTCGGCATATACAAACATAGTTTTCTTTCCTTTCTATGCTATTTACTATATAAACTCCGAAGTGTTATTCCCACTAGTTCAATAGGAATTATATCACAGCTTTAATTCTTGTCAATATTATTATGCCATTTTTCACCGGTCAGCAGATCGGAGAGGCTGACTGTGTCGAGATAGGCATTCGTAATGTCGTCCAGTTCCTTCCACATCGGCACCGTCAGGCAGCGCCCGGCATGGTCGCAGGTAATGCTGCCATCCTTAATGCAGGATACAGGGGCAAGGTTGTCCTCTATGCAGCGCAGTATCATACCAACGGTGTATTTTTCCGGAGCGCGGTTGAGTTTGTATCCGCCCTCCTTACCGCGGACGCTGTCCACAAGTTCAGCCTTTTTAAGGCTGCCGACTATCATTTCAAGATATTTCATTGAAATGCCCTGCCGATCGGCTATTGTCTTGAGGGATATGAAGCCGTCGTCCGGATGCTGGGCAAGGTCGATCATGACCATCAGCGCATAGCGTCCCTTGCTTGTCACATTCATTATTATATCTCCTGAAATCATTCGCTTAATTCCTACGGTTTTAATTTACCATAAAATAAGTAGGAATTAAATAGCCACATCTAACTTTTTTGTCAAATCGCTGTGCAAAATTTGCACAGAGAATCAGCGAGAAAAGTCTTGCTTTATCACGCTAATGTGGTATCATACTACCATGATAAATTAACCGGGAGGTTTTAAAAATGAAAAAGATCGTTTGTATAGCCCTTGCACTTGTTATGGTATTCGCCCTCTGCGCCTGCGGCAAGACCGCTTCCGCCGACAGTGATGCCAAGTACATTCAGGATAAAGGCACGCTTATAGTCGGCATCACGGATTTTGCTCCTATGGACTATCAAAACGACGCCGGCGAATGGATCGGCTTTGACGCAGACATGGCAAAAGCCTTTGCCGAATCCCTCGGGGTCAAGGCGGAGTTTGTCGAGATAAACTGGGACAACAAGGTCCTTGAGCTCAACGCCAAGAGCATCGACTGTGTCTGGAACGGAATGACCCTTACCGATGAAGTCACCAAGACCATGAGCTGCGGCGAAGCTTACTGCAACAACGCACAGGTCGTCGTCGTAAATACCGATGTCGCCGACAAATATCAGGACGTCGACAGTCTCAAGAGTCTGAACTTTGCAGTCGAATCCGGCTCTGCCGGTGAAGCCGCCGCATCCGAGGCCGGCCTTAGCTACACCGCAGTACTGACTCAGGCCGACGCATTGATGGAAGTATCCGCCGGCACCTCCGATGCCTGCATTATCGACCTGCTCATGGCCGGCGCCATGATAGGCGAAGGCACCAGCTACCCTGACCTGACCTACACCGTTGCCCTGACGAGCGAAGAATACGGCGTCGGTTTCCGCTCCGGCAGCGACCTTGCCGAGAAGTACAATGAGTTCTTCAAGGCCGCATATGCTGACGGCACGGTCATGGAGATAGCCAAGGAATACGGCGTGCAGGAGTCTGTCATCGCTAAATAAGCAATGGTAAGCAATATGATCAAGCTCCCCTCCCGGGGAGCTTGGCTTGTCTAAAAAAATAAACCGAGGTCTGATATGTTCCAAACCGTTCTATCGTCCCTTAACGAAGGATTTCTGAAATCGCTTGAAATATTCGCACTGACGCTGGCAGGAGCCATACCGCTCGGGCTGCTGATCTCACTCGGCTCGATGAGCCGCGCAAAGCCGCTGCAGTATCCGGTCAAATTCATCGTGTGGATCGTCCGCGGCACGCCGCTTATGCTCCAGCTTCTCATCATATATTATGGCCCCGGCATGCTTCTCGGCAGCAACTGGTGGGGCAGCGGCAGCGGCGGACGCTTTGCCGCCGCCATCGTCACCTTCATATTCAATTATGCCTGCTATTTCTCCGAGATATTCCGCGGCGGCATTGAGGGCGTCCCCAAGGGGCAGAACGAGGCCGGGCAGGTCTTGGGCATGACCAAGAGCCAGATATTTTTCAAGGTCACGCTGATGCAGGTGATAAAGCGCATCGTCCCCCCCATCGGCAACGAGGTAATTACTCTCGTCAAAGACACATCCCTCGTCCGCGTCATTGCGGTGTACGAGATAATGTGGAACGGCGAGAGATTTATAAAACAGGGCATAATATGGCCGCTGTTTTTCACCGGCGTCTACTACCTGCTGTTCAGCGGCATACTGACGGTGCTGCTGGGCAAGCTGGAGAAGAAGCTGGACTATTTCAAGGTTTGAGGTGCGGACATGGCTTTGCTTGAGGTAAAAAATCTATATAAGAGCTTTGACTCGCTTCAGGTCCTGCGCGGCATCAGCTTTTCACTGGATCAGGGCGAAACGCTGTCCGTCATTGGCCCGTCCGGCGGCGGCAAGACGACACTTCTGCGCTGCATGAACTTCCTCGGTCTGCCCAACAGCGGCAGTATCTTCGTAAACGGTGAAACTCTGTTCGACTCCGAAAGCGGCAAAACGCTGAGCGATGCGGATATCCGCCGCAATCGCCTGCATTTCGGGCTGGTATTCCAGAACTTCAATCTGTTCCCGCAGTACACGGCGCTGGAGAACGTAATGCTCGCTCCGCGGCTTCAGGCCAAGGAGCTGCCGGACTTCAGGACGAACAAAAAGGCGATATACAACGAAATACGCGAAAAGAGCTCAGAGCTGCTCGCCAGAGTCGGTCTTGCGGACAAGCTTGGCTACTACCCGCATCAGCTCTCCGGCGGCCAGCAGCAGCGCGTCGCCATCGCCCGCGCCCTCGCTCTCAAGCCGGAGGTGCTGTTCTTTGACGAGCCGACCTCCGCGCTCGACCCGGAGCTGACCGGGGAAGTGCTGAATGTCATAAAGCAACTTGCGGCAGAAAAGATGACTATGGTCATTGTCACGCATGAAATGAGCTTCGCTGAGGCCGTGTCCGACCGTGTAATATTTATGGACGGCGGAACAATAGTAGAGCAGGGCAGCCCACAGCAGCTGTTCCGCGAGACGCGGGAGGAACGCACAAAGCAGTTCCTGCGCGTGCTTGAAAAGTAACCAGATAATGCACACCCCCTAAGC
>CAKTNU010000052.1 GCA_934589325.1 uncultured Oscillospiraceae bacterium
CCTTATGCCTCGACAGCGTCAGCGTGGTGCAGAAATAATCGTATTCGTAATGCTTTGCAAGCCGCGCCGTCTCCAGCAGACGCAGCCTGAAGCACTCTGCGCAGCGCTTGCCGCCCTCCGGCTCATTTTCAAGTCCCTTTATGCGGGCATAATAGTCGGCGCTCTTCCACGGCTCCGCCAGCACGCTGACCTTGTCTGCCAAGCCCATGCTCTCGATGAGCTGCACCTGAGTCTTGAACCGGCGGTCAAACTCCTCCTTAGGGTAGATATTGGGGTTATACCAAAGCAGCGTCACGTCAAAATACTGCGTAAGATATTCCAGCACTGAGCTGGAGCAGGGGCCGCAGCAGCTGTGCAGCAGCACTCGCGGCATCCTTTTGCCGCGCTTCTGGATTATACGGTCCAGTTCCTTCTGATAATTTCTGTTCATACCGTGATTGTAACACCTCGAGCCGAACTTGGCAACACATCATTGACTTTAGTGTAAGATTTAATGTATATTTAAGATATAAAGATTCCGGAGGGAAAACCATGGACAACCGCACCAGCAAACAGAACTATTACCTTGACATAGCTGATTCCGTGCTTGAGCGTTCGACCTGTCTGCGCCGGAAATACGGCGCGATAATCGTCCGCAGCGATGAGATAATCTCCACCGGCTACAACGGCGCTCCGCGCGGGCGGCGCAACTGCAGCGATCTCGGCCGCTGCACCCGCGAAAGCCTGCGCATCCCCTCGGGCGAGCGGTACGAGCTGTGCCGCAGCGTCCACGCCGAAGCAAACGCGATCATTTCCGCCTCCCGGCGCGATATGATCGGCGCAAGCATATATCTCGTCGGCCGCGACGCCCGCACCGGAGAGCTGCTGCATGACGCAATGTCCTGCTCGATGTGCAAGCGCCAAATAATCAATGCCGGCATAGACCGCGTGATAATCCGTACCGGCGATACCGAGTATATCACCATCCCCGTCAGCGACTGGATAGAAAACGACGATTCGATATTCGATCCCGTGTGATGTGTCGGGTCTTATCCCATCATCAGCATCACACCCGCCGCGGCAAAGCAGTCGGCCAGTATGCCCGCAAGCTCCTTTTCGCTCTCGCGTCTGCCGCGCTTGAGCCACGTTGCAAGGATGCCGGTCATGACATAGCCGATGTTCGCGGCGAAATAGTCTAGCCTGGCCTCATCCATACCGGGCAGCTCCTTGGAGCGGAGCAGCAGCTTTTTCAGGCTCTCGGCAAGGATGTCCGTCCTTCCCGTGCTCACAAGTGCTTCAAGCACGGCAGGGGAGTTGAACCAATAGTGAAACACCCTGATATATACCGGGGCGCCGCCCTCGGCCGCTATCTCGTCAAAGCCGCGGTCGCACAGCAGTGCAAGGACGTCCTCAAGGCTGTCGAAGTTCCGGTAAAAGGTCGAGCGGCTGACCGTCGAGCGGCGCTGCACGTCGCTTACGGTTATCTCGCCGAACGGTTTTTCTCCCAGGAGCTCCACCACCGCCGCACAGATGAGCCGAACCGAGCTTTCGGCCCGCTTATCCTGTTTTATATGGTACATTTTTTCTCCTTTTGTTTTATTTTCTGTGGTACTATTGTATCATAAGTTTTTTTGATGTACAATGCAGTCAAATAATTTTATTAATAACAAAGGAGCGGTAAACATGAGCGAAAATGTGATCTTCTGTTTCTCCGGCACAGGCAACTGTCTTGACATCGCAAAGAACATAGCCAAGCGCATGGGCGATACCGACATTATAATGATGCGCAAGGCCCCCGCCGTGACCGACGTGCGCGGCGCAAAGCGCGTCGGCTTCGTATTCCCCTGCTACGCGGGCGGTCTGCCCGGCGATGTAGAGAAATACGTCAAGACTCTTAAGATCGACCCCAAAGCATACACCTTCGGCGTGTGCAGCTATGCCGGCTATATCGGCTGCGGCCTGCACAAGCTCAATGCCATCGTCCCTCTGAACTACTGGGCGGGCATTTCTCATCAGTGCTCCTGCATCTGGCTCTTCCCGCATACTCTTATGATGCCGCCGATCTCCCCCGCGAAGGCGCAGAAGCGCTCCGAAGAAAAGGCGCTGCAGATAGCGATCGACGCGCTGTCCTTCAAGCGCAGAAAAGAGCCTCCGAAGATGAGCGTCAACGCCGTTGAGAGCGCGGCATGGCCGGTACTCTCAAAGCTCAAAGGCCGCAAGCTCAAGGCCGGCGACGCCTGCATCGGCTGCGGTCAGTGCGCCAAGCTGTGTCCCAAGGGCAACATCACGATAGTCGGCGGCAAGGCCAAATTCGGCAAGGACTGCCTCCAGTGTCTCAGCTGCCTGCAGTACTGTCCGAAGCAGGCAATATCCATGGGCGGCCCGACAGAGACCCGTGAACGCTACCACAATCCCAACGTCACGCCCGATGAGCTGACACGCAGCGTCATCCATTTCGACTGACGGCGTCAAAAGCCCCGGTCCTGGCATTAAAAATTGAATTTTTTGTTGACAGGGCGCGGGGTTTTAGTATATAATAGCCACTCGGCGGCAGTTGTCGCCAAGTGGCTATTTATATGTCAACTACTTCGGGGCCCGGCCCGATGTTGAGTATTACACCTGAAAGGAGTGCACATCAATGCTTCGTACTTATCAGCCCAAGAAGCGTCAGCGCAAGAAAGAGCATGGCTTCCGCAAGAGAATGAAGACCGCGAACGGCCGCAAGGTCCTTGCCCGCCGCAGAGCAAAGGGCAGAGCCAAGCTCAGCTACTGATCACACTCGTGAAGCAGGTCAAAGCTAAATATTTTTAGGGCGGAGCGATCCGCCCTTTAGGTGTTTATGCAGGTTTAGCATGGGAGAAGTATCTTTTTGAACATCAGATGCACGCTGAAGAAAAACAGCGATTTCAGGCGCTTATATTCCAGAGGCAAGAGCGCAGTGACGCCGTACATGGTCGTCTACTGCCGCAGAAACGGCCTTGATCACAACCGCGTCGGATACACCGTATCCACGAAGCTGGGACATGCCGTCGTGCGCAACCGGGTGCGCCGCCGCCTCAGGGAGATATACCGGCTGACATTGCCGCAGCTCAAGACCGGATGGGACATCATCATCGTCGCCCGCGGGCGCTGTGTAGGCGCGGAATATTCGCGCATGGACGCAGCTTTCGTCTCCGCGTGCGAAAAGCTGTCTCTCAGACGGGAGGCGCAGCAGTGAAAAAATTCATGCTCGCCGCCATCCGATTTTATCAGCGCAGGATATCTCCGTCGCGTCCCCCCTGCTGCCGCTTTATCCCGACCTGTTCACAGTACGCGCTCGAGGCGATAGAAAAATACGGCCCGCTCAAGGGAGGCTGGCTGGCCTTGAAGCGCATCGCACGCTGTCACCCGTTCCATTCGGATGATTACGACATTTACGACCCCGTGCCCTGACGGGATCACCCTATCTACACACATTTAAGGAGTTACTATGTGGGCGACAATCACTAAACCCTTTGCATGGCTGATGGTCTGGCTCTACGAGCTTACCGGCAACTACGGCGTCGCCGTCATCCTCTTTGCACTGGTCGTTAACCTTATTCTTTCCCCGTTCATGGCCAAGAGCAAGAAGAGCATGATGCGTCAGACCCGTATCCAGCCCCAGCTTCAGGAGCTTCAGCGCCGTCACGAAGGCAACCCCCAGAAGCTCAATCAGGAGATGCAGAAGCTCTACCGCGAGGAGGGCATACACCCGATGTCCGGCTGCCTCTGGTCTCTCATTCCGTTCCCCATCCTTATCGCCCTGTACGCCGTTATCCGTCAGCCCATCACCCGTATGATGTTCGCCGCGGAGAGCGTCGTCACCACGCTGCAGGATTACTTTGTCAGTGCCGGGCTTTACACCATCCCCGCCAAGGTCGATTCCTACGCCGAGATAAAGCTCGCCAACCTCGCCCATCAGCATTGGGACGAGATCCAGACCGCACTCGCCGGCAAGATAGACGGCCTGCTGAACATTGATTTCAGCTTCCTCGGCCTCAACCTCGGCGATCAGCCGAAGTGGAACTTCTTCATGACCACCGATTGGAGCGATTCCTCCATATGGCTGCCCGCGCTTGGTCTGTTCCTCATCCCGCTGATCTCCGCATTCCTGTCCTGGGCGTCGATGAAGATAAGCAACGCCATCAATCCCACATCTTCCGCCGGTGCCGCCGGCGATCAGGCCGCCGCGACCATGAAGAGCATGAACATCGTCATGCCTCTCATGTCCATCTGGATCTGCTTCGTCATGCCCGCCGCAATGGGCGTTTACTGGATCGCGAACAGCGTATTCGGCATTATCCGCGACTATACCCTCACCAAGGTCTTCAAGAAGAAGCTGGACGAAGAGGACAAGATCCGTCAGGCCGCCCGCAGCGCCCGTGAAAAGGAGTTGGAGGCCAAGCGTCTGGAGACCGAACGTCTCCGCGCCGAGGGCAAGACCGAGCAGAACGTCAATACCAGCAAGAAGAAGCTCCAGGCCAGCCAGAAGCAGAAGAGCGACGAGCGCAAGGCCGCACTCGACAAGGCCGAGCGTGCCGCACGCCGTGAGCGTCTCGGCATAAAGGAGACCGAGAAGCCTGCCTCTCAGGCCGGCAATCGCCGCTATGCCCGCGGCCGCGCCTACGTTGAGGATCGCTTCGTTAATCCCGAGGCCGCAGAAGAAGCCACTCTTGCCGCCGCAGCCGAGTCCGAAGGCGCCGCCGCCATCGACGAGACCGTCCCCGACGACGTCGCTGCTGCCGTTGAGACCGAAGTTCTCTCGGAAGCTGCCGAGACTGAGGTCCTCTCCGAGGCCGCAGAGGATACCGCCGAGACCGAGGTCCTTTCGGATGAAGTCGAGGAGAACGAGTCCGAAGAGGACAAAGACGAATAACAGGAGAATTTTAGTATGATAAAAACTTTGGAAAAGACCGGCCGCACCGAGGACGACGCGATAAACGCCGCTCTCGCCGAGCTGGGTCTTGACCGCGACGACGTGTCCGTGGAGATACTCGAGCGCGCAAAGTCCGGTTTTCTGGGCATAGGCGCTTCTCCCGCAGTCGTCCGCGTGAGCTACGAAGTCGAAGATGAGCCCGTCGTCGAGGCAGTCGTGAGCGAGGTCGTCGAGGTCTCCGTCAATACCGCGCCGGTTGATGAGCCCGCCGATTACGCAGCCGTGCGCAAGTTCCTGACGGGTCTGCTTGAGCGCATGGGCGTCAAGGCGGACATCGCCATCACCGCACGTGACAACGGCGGCATCAACGTCAACCTCTCCGGCAGCGGCATGGGCGCAATAATCGGCCGCCGCGGTGAGACTCTCGACGCGATACAGCACCTCACGAACTATGTTGTCAACCGCGGCAGCGAGAGGCATCTGCATATCAGCGTCGACGCGGAGAATTACCGCAGCAAGCGCGAGGAATCCCTCACGAAGCTGGCTGAGAAGATGGCGGAGAAGGCCATAAAGTACAAGCGCAGCATGGCGCTTGAGCCGATGAATTCCTACGAGCGTCACGTCATCCACACCGCGCTGCAGAACTACGAGGGCGTCACCACCAGCTCCACCGGCGTGGAGCCGAACCGCCGCGTTGTGGTATCCTATGTCAAGCCCGAGGGCGGAAACAAGCCGCAGAGCCGGGAATGGGCATGATATCCGTACAAAAATAAGTGCTTTGTCACTGGAGGAATAACAATGTTTGAAAAGGTAAAATCCGTTCTGGCACAGCAGTTTGAGATGGATCCCGAATCCATCACCATGGACACCAACCTTATCGACGATCTGGGCGCGGATTCTCTGGACGTTGTTGAGCTCATCATGTCCCTTGAGGACGAGTTCGGCATCTCCATCTCCGACGCCGACGCCGCACAGCTCTACACCGTCGGCAAGATAGTGGACTATCTCGAAAAGCTTCAGTAATCCCCCGGCGCTGTAAAAAACGAGGAGAATGTTTTCACATTCTCCTCGTTTTTTATTGTTTATAAGCGCGAACCTGCAGCTCCTGTCAATACCTGTACACCGGTATCCCCAGCATATGGGCAAGCGCTTCAAGCTCCGCAGCGCGGCGGCCCTTTATGACTGCGTAGTGCGGCTCGAAGCCGGCCTTTACGCTCGCCTCAACAAGCTCACGGACCGGATTGTCGGCCTTTACAACGACGGACGTACCGGTGAACTGCTTCGGCTTATCAAGTGCCTCCCCTTCAAGGATGAAGAACCTGAACGAACCGTCCGGCTCACGTCCGACGCGGAAAACCGTTGCCTCAGGGAACGCCTCGCAGCCGAAGTCCATCGCGGGACCTATCTTGCGGTTCGGATGTACCCCGACAGCCGCGCCGGTATCATGCCGGGCGAGCGAGCATGCCGCTGCGCCGCAGTGCCAGAAGGTCAGGCTGTTTTCACCCTCGTCAAGAGAAACCGGGTCGCCGAAAAACACCGGCTCGCCGGACAGCTGCATGCCTATCCACATCGACAACGCCCCGTAAATGTCCGCTTCACAGGCCGCTGCAACGCCGAGATCGTTGAGCATGGACAGCACCGCGCAGACAGGTGTGCCGAAAGCGGTAAAGAAGTCCGGCCAGCATCGCGACGCCAGAGCACCGATATTATTTTTGCTCACATACTCGGAGTACGCACGCAGCAGACGGGCATAGTCCGTGCGGTTCTTCTCCGGAGTGTTCTCGAGGCCGCACATCACCTTCTCCGAGCGCTCGAGATATTCGGCGCAGTCCGCATCGGAATAGCCCTTTGCCATATCAATAAGCTCACATGCCTCTATCGCCTCAAGCTCTATGCCGAACACGCTCATCAGCTCCGCATCCAGTGCGCGGCCGAAGCCGAAGCCCTGCGGAGTATGCCCGACGGCGGACATTCTGAGTGAACGCATATTCTTTATAAGCCGCGCTGCAGCTGTGCAGGCCGCTATCTCCCTGCGTACACGTTCCTCATCCGGTGCGCCGAAAACATACTCGAAACGGCGGCCGCCGAAGGCGCGCATCGCATTTGCGGCGGAGTATGCGCCGGTCAGAGAGTTGAGACGCAGGCGGCCGCCGTCTATGACCGGCTCGCGCAGAGTCCAGAGCAGTATCGGGCAGTTCACACGGCGCATAACGGCAGAAATATACGCGGAATTTGCGAAGGTCAGATTCTGGAACACAACGAGGTCCGGCTGAACGGAGCCAAGAAGCGCATCCAGCGCATCAATGCTCAGCAGCATATCATCCGGTACCGCAAAGCCCGCGTCGATACCGCGCAGCAGCTCCGCCGATGCTTCAAACTGCGCCCTCGCGCTCTCCAGATGGAAGGTAGGCACGCCCGCCGGGATGTAAACAGGAGTAAAATCTTTCATCTCACACCTCATGTATATATTTATTAAACTCTTTTAATAATCATAGCTCCACAACTGGGATATGTCAACAAAAATAATTATTTGTTTTGTACAAGTTTCTATATTGACAAAGCAGTGTATAAGGATTAAGATTTATTTGGTTAAACCTTTTAATTAAAACAGGAGGAGACTGACCTTGAACTGCGATCTTAAAGAAAAATGCAAGGATATCCGCTGCGATATCATGACCTGTATCGGTCATCTGGGCGTAGGCCATATAGGTGGCTGCCTGTCCATCGTGGAGCTGCTGGCAGTACTGTACTTTCAGGAAATGAACATCGACCCGGCCAACCCCAAAATGCCGGGGCGCGACAGGCTCGTCTGCTCGAAGGGGCACGCGGGTCCCGCCGTCTATGCAGCTCTCGCCAACCGCGGTTATTTTGACAAGAAAGAGCTTCTCACGCTCAATCAGGGCGGCACACATCTTCCCAGCCACTGCGACATGAACCTCACCACCGGCATCGACATGACCACCGGCAGCCTCGGGCAGGGCTTCTCCTGCGCGGTCGGCGTGGCACTGGGCTCCAAGCTCGACAATGACGGCGCCACCATCTACGCCATCATCGGCGACGGCGAGTCGCAGGAGGGGCAGATATGGGAAGCCGCCATGTTTGCCGCAGCCAAAGGGCTCGGCAATCTCGTCGGCTTCACCGACTACAACAAGCTTCAGATAGACGGTCCCGTCGCACAGGTCAACGACATCGCCCCGCTGGGTGCAAAGTGGGCTGCTTTCGGCTGGAACGTCATCGACGTGGCCGACGGCAACGACGTGGAACAGGTCTCCGCCGCAGTAAAGCAGGCCAAGGCCAACCGCGGCACCGGCAGACCGACCATGGTCATCCTCAACACACTCAAGGGTTGCGGCGTCAAATGGATAGAGGAGCTGGGCGCCGGCAACCATAACACCAACGTCAGCGAGGCTCAGGCTGAAGCCGCCATCGCCGAGATAAGGGAGGGCTGAAATAATGGAAATGAGAGCTGTTTACGCCGAGTGCCTGGCGGCGCTTATGACAGAGGACAGGCATGTCTGCGTTCTGGATGCAGACCTCTCCAAGGCCAGCGGCACACGCGGCCTGTACGAGCGTTTCCCCGATCAGATGTTTGACTGTGGTGTCGCCGAACAGAACATGGCATCCATCGCAGCAGGACTTGCAAGCTACGGCTTCAAGCCATACATTGAGAGCTTTACCCCCTTCGCTACCCGCCGCATCTGCGACCAGATAGCGATATCCATATCCTACGCCAAAAGCAATGTCAAAATAGTCGGCACCGATCCCGGTATTTCCGCCGAGCTCAACGGCGGTACACACATGAGCATGGAGGATATCGGCGTACTGCGCTCCATCCCCGGCGTCGTGATCTTCGAGCCCGTGGACGATATTCAGCTCCGTGCAGCCATGCCCGTCATCAACGCCTATGACGGCCCCGTGTACATCCGTCTGTTCCGCAAGGAGCTGCCGCGCGTATTCGGCGAGGATTACAAATTTGACCTCTTCAAGGCTGACACCCTGCGCGAGGGCAGCGATCTGACTGTCTTTGTCTCCGGTATGCTGACGCACGATGTGCTCACCGCGGCCGAGCAGCTTGCGGCGGACGGCATATCCTGCGAGGTCGTCAATGTCCATACCATCAAGCCCATCGACCGCGAAAGCGTCATTGCCGCCGCGAAGAAGACCGGCGCCGTGCTGACCGTGGAGAATCACAACGTCATCGGCGGTCTTCACTCCGCCGTTCTCGAAGCTCTGGCCGAGGAGAAGCTGCCCGTGTGCGCCGTCGGCGTGCAGGATCGCTTCGGTGAGGTCGGCAAGCTGCCGTATCTGCGCGAGGCGATGGGGCTGACCGTTGAAAATATCGTCGCGACCGCGAAAAAGGCCGTCGCGCTCAAGTAACTTTTGGTCTGACACAAGGAGAAAAATACCATGAAAATAGCAATCGGCAGCGACAAATCCGGCTTCGCCGCAAAGGAAGCCATAAAAGCATATCTCACCGAGACCGGTGTGGAATTTGACGATCTCGGCACGCAGGATCTCGACCATGTCATCCCTTACTACGC
>CAKTNU010000053.1 GCA_934589325.1 uncultured Oscillospiraceae bacterium
TGATCGTCAATCCCGAAAACCCCGTCTCTGACCTGAGCGTCGAGCAGATAGCCGATATCTACACCGGCAAGATCACCAACTGGAAGGACGTCGGCGGCAATGACGCGGAGATAGTCGTCATCGGCCGTGAGGCCGGCAGCGGTACCCGCGACGGCTTCGAGTCTATCACCGGCACCTCCGAGAACTGCAAGTATCGTCAGGAGCTGACTTCCACCGGCGACGTCATCGCGACCGTGGCCTCCAACCCCGACGCCATCGGCTATGCCTCTCTCGCCGCACTCAAGGATACTGTCAAGGCCGTCAGTGTCGGCGGCGTGGCTCCCAGCGAGGAGACCGTCAAGGACGGCAGCTATGTCATCCAGCGCCCCTTCGTCCTCGTGACCAAGGAAGGCACCGCACTCTCCGTCACGGCGCAGAAGTTCTTCGACTTCGCGACCTCCGCCGATGCTGCGGGCATCATCTCCGAGGCCGGCGCAGTCTCCGCAAAATAAGCTCACAGCCAAAGATCAAGGCGGCCGTTTTCGACCGCCTTACGGCTTTTTGATGATTGAAATGAAGCATATGAAGCGCCAAAAAGTACAGAGCAGGAGACTGCTCGAAAACTTCATACACGGGCTGTTCCTGATCCTCGGACTCGTCACGGTCGGCTGTGTGCTGCTCATCACGGTGTATCTCGTCGTCTCCGGCATACCGGCGATACGCCGGATCGGACTCGTGCCCTTCCTGTTCGGCAGGACGTGGGCCTCGACCGCGTCGGAGCCGAAGTTCGGCATACTGCCCTTCATCCTCACCAGCGTCTACGGCACGGCGGGCGCAATGCTCATCGGCGTGCCGATAGGCTTTATGACGGCGGTGTACCTCGCAAAATGCGCGCCGCAGGCCGTGAAGAGCGTGATGCAGACGGCGGTCGGCGTGCTGGCGGGCATCCCGTCGGTCGTCTACGGGCTTGTGGGCATGCTGGTGCTGGTGCCGGGGATACGCACCCTGTTCAGGGTGCCGGACGGAGCCAGCCTGCTCGCGTCGATAATAGTCCTCGCGGTCATGATACTGCCGTCGATAATAAAGGTGTCGGTCACGGCGCTGGAGGCCGTGCCGCGTGAATACGAGGACGCGTCCCTGGCTCTCGGCGCGACTCCGGAGGAGACCTATTTCCGCGTATCCGTCCCTGCGGCGAAAAGCGGCATCGCGGCGGCGGTCGTGCTCGGCGTCGGCCGTGCGATCGGCGAGGCAATGGCGGTGATGATGGTGTCCGGCAACGCGCCGAACATGCCGGAGCTGCTGCAGAGCGTGCGGTTCCTGACGACCGCCGTCGCCAGCGAGATGTCGTATTCCAGCGGGCTGCAGCAGCAGGCGCTGTTTTCGATAGCGCTGGTGCTGTTCCTGTTCATAATGCTTATAAACGCTGCGCTGAACTTCTTCCTCAAGCGCGGCAGGGAGGGCTGATAATGGGCGAAAAGAAGCTGTCCGCCTCGCGGCGGGCGTATATATGGCTCATGCGCGGCCTTATGTGGCTTGCCGCGGCGCTCACCTGCGCACTGGTGCTGTTTCTCATCGGCTACGTGCTGTATAAGGGCGTGCCGAACCTGTCATGGGAGCTGATATCCACCTCGCCGAGCTATCTGACCGAGCATATCGGCATTCTGCCGGATATTATGAACACGCTATACATCGTGCTTGCATCTATAGTCATTGTCGTCCCCCTCGGCGTGGGCGCGGCGATATATCTGACCGAATACGCCAAAAACAAGCGCATCGTCGCCGCGATAGAATACGCGGCCGAGACGCTCTCCGGCATCCCGTCGATAATCTACGGACTTGTCGGCATGCTGTTTTTCTGCCAGTTCATGGGTATAAGCACCTCGCTCCTCGCCGGAGCGCTGACGCTTGTCATCATGAATCTGCCCACCGTCATGCGCACCACGCAGGAGAGCCTGAAGACCGTGCCGCAGAGCTATCGCGAGGGCGCGTTCGGCCTCGGCGCGGGCAAGTGGCGCGTTATCCGCACGGTCGTGCTGCCGGGCTGTGTAGACGGCGTGATAACCGGCTGCATCCTCGCCGTCGGCCGCATACTCGGCGAATCGGCGGCGCTGCTGTTCACGGCGGGCTTTGCGCACACGCTGCGCCCGCTGTTCTCCGGGCTGCAGCCCGTCGGACTTCAGGGTGCGGGCGCGACGCTGACGGTGGCGCTCTATGTCTATGCCAAGGAGCAGGGCGAGTTCGGCGTCGCCTTTGCGATCGCGGCGATACTCATGCTGCTCACGCTTGCGATAAATCTTGCCGCCGGTCTGGTGGCGAAATACTATAAGAGGAAAAAGCTATGACTTCTATAAACAACACCGGGATGCCCCGGACAATGCTCATAAACGACCTGTCCTGCATCGGCAAATGCTCGCTCAGCGTGGCGCTGCCGATAATCTCCGCCTGCGGCGTTGAGGCCGTGGCGCTGCCCACGGTGCTGCTTTCGACGCATACCGGCGGCTTTGAGGGCTACGCTGTCCGCGATATGACGGCGGAAATGCGCGATTTCGCCGCCCATTGGCACAGCATGGACGTGAAATTTGACTGCATATATACGGGCTTCTTCGGCTCCGTGGAGCAGATGCTCCTGACCGAAAAGCTGATACACGATTTTGGCGGCGAGGACACCGTGGTCATCGTCGACCCCGTCCTCGGCGATAACGGCCGGCTGTACCCCTGCTTTTCAGATGAATACGTCGAGGCCATGCGCCGGCTCGCCGGACTTGCCGACGTCATAACGCCGAACCCGACCGAGGCCGCGATACTCTGCGGCATGCCCATGGACACCGCGCCCTCCGCGCTGCTGCCTAAGCTCTCTACGCCGAACGCGATAATAACCGGCGTGCGCCGCGAGGGAAGCATAGGCTACCTCGCCCGCATCGGCGGCGAGACCGTCGAGATAAGCACGCCCTATGTCCCGCTGAGCCTGCACGGTACGGGCGATGTGTTCGCCTCCGCTTTCTGCGGCAAGCTGCTCGCGGATCCGGAGCGGGATATGTCCCACGCGCTTGCCTCGGCCGCCAGCTTCTGCTATAACTGCGTGCGTGCAACGGTGAAGCGCCAGCCCTCGCACTGGTACGGCCTGTGCTTTGAGGACGTGCTGAGAAAGGGCGGGCTGTGATGGGCATTATCTCCGTCAATGATCTCTGCCTGTGGTACGGCAGCCAGCAGGCGCTGAAAAATATCTGTATCGAGATACCGGAGCACAGTATAACTGCGCTCATCGGACCGTCCGGCTGCGGCAAATCGACCTTTCTGAAAACGCTCGACCGCATGAACGACCTTGCCCCCGGTGTGAGGATAAGCGGCAGCGTGAAGTATAACGGGAAGGACATCTTTGCCCCCGGCGTAGACGTCAGCGAGCTTCGGCGGCAGATAGGCATGGTGTTTCAGAAGCCGAACCCCTTCCCGATGAGCATTTATGACAATATTGCCTACGGCCCGCGGACGCACGGCGTGCGCAGCCGCGCAAGGCTTGACGAGATAGTCGAGCGCGCCCTGCGCGACGCGGCGATATGGGACGAGGTCAAGGACCGCCTGAAGAAGAACGCGCTCGGACTGTCCGGCGGCCAGCAGCAGAGACTGTGCATCGCGAGGGCTCTCGCGGTCGAGCCGCAGGTGCTGCTGATGGACGAGCCGACCAGTGCGCTCGACCCGATATCCACCTCGCGCATCGAAGAGCTTGCGATGCAGCTTCGCGGCAAGTACACGATAGTCATCGTCACGCACAATATGCAGCAGGCACTGCGCATCTCGGATAACACGGCATTTTTCCTGCTCGGAGAGCTGGTCGAATACGGCGGCACGGAGCACATCTTCTCCCAGCCGGACGATAAGCGCACCGAGGATTATATAACGGGGAGGTTCGGATAAATGAGAAGCAATTTTGACCGGCAGCTTGCGGAGCTGAACCGTTCGCTCATAGAAATGGGCGCGATGTGCGAGGAGATAATCGCGCTTGCGGCCAAGGCGCTGACCGACGGCGACACGGCGCTTGCAAAGCGCGTCGACTCGCTCGGCTCGGATATCGACCGCATGGAGCGGACGATAGAGTCGATGTGCCTGCGGCTTTTGCTGCAGCAGCAGCCCGTCGCCCGCGACCTGCGCCAGATATCCGCCGCGCTCAAAATGATAACGGATATGGAGCGCATCGGCGATCAGGCCGAGGAGATAGCGGCGCTCGTGCGGTATCTCGGCGGCAGCGGAGCGGGGAAGGACGCCGTCATAAGCGATATGGCGCGGAAAGCCGTAAATATGGTGACGGAAAGTGTTGATGCGTTCGTAAAATATGATATAATGCTGGCAGAGCGGGTCATTGCCGCGGACGACGAGGTCGACGCCTGCTTTGTGCAGGTCAAGTCGGAGCTTATCGCCGCGATAGCCAAGCGCCCCGCCGACGGGGAGATAGACCTTGATCTGCTGATGATAGCAAAGTACTTCGAGCGCATTGCCGACCACGCCGTGAACATCGCCGAGTGGGTGATATTTGCCGTGACCGGTGCGCATAAGAGCGAGCAGTGACCTGACGCCGCAAGGCTGTATTCGACATTTAAAATCAGAGAGGACATAGCTTATGATCTGGTGCGTGGAGGATGACGCAAGCATACGGGATATCGAGGTATACGCGCTGCGCTCCGTGGGCTTTGAGGCGCGGGGCTTTGCCGACGGCAGCGCGTTCTGGGACGCACTGCGCACGGAGCGGCCGGAGCTTGTTGTGCTGGATGTGATGCTGCCGGGAATCGACGGCCTTGAGCTTCTGCGCCGCATGCGCGCAAGCGAGACCCTTCGCGGCATCCCTGTAGTCATGGCAACCGCCAGGGGCGCGGAGTATGACAAGATACAGGGGCTCGACCTCGGCGCGGATTATTACCTTGCAAAGCCCTTCGGCGTGATGGAGCTGGTGTCCTGCGTCAAGGCCGTGCTGCGCCGCTGCCGCCCGGACGTCTCCGGGCAGACGCTGAGCGCCGGCGGCGTATCGGTGGACACCGGGGCGCACACCGTGACGGCCGGCGGCGAGCGGATAGAGCTGACCTACAAGGAGTTTGAGCTGCTGAGGCTGTTCCTCTCCCATCCCGGCATCGCCTTCACCCGCGAACAGCTCATGGAGCAGGTCTGGGGCACGGACTACTGCGGCGAGACACGCACGGTGGATATGCACATCCGCACCCTGCGGCAGAAGCTGGGTGAATACGGCGGCATGATAGAGACCGTGCGCGGCGTCGGCTACCGGCTGGAGGTCAGGAAATGACGAGAAAAATTTTCAGGTCGATGATGCTTGTCGCGGCCTGTGTGCTGCTGGCGGGCTTTGTGATAGTCATGGGCTGCCTGTACGAATATTTCGGCGGCGTGGAGGAGAGCAGACTCCGCGAGGAGCTGGCCGTCGCGTCCGTCGGAGTAGAGCGGGGCGGGGCGGAGTACCTCGCTGCGCTGCCTGACGCCGAATGTCGCTTCACATGGGTCGCGGCTGACGGCACCGTGATATACGACACCGCCGCCGATGCCGCAGGGCTCGAAAATCACGCCGAACGCGAGGAAATACAGGCCGCGCTCCGCAGCGGCGAGGGCGAGAGCGTCAGATATTCGAGCACTCTTCTGGAAAAGACGATATACGCCGCCAGGCTGCTGCCGGACGGTACGGTACTGCGCGCCTCCGTCGGCACCGCTGCGGTCGGAACGCTTGTGCTCGGCATGCTCCGCCCGGCGCTGCTGGTGCTGCTTGCGGCGCTGCTGCTGTCCGCATGGCTTGCAAAGCGGCTTGCAAAGCGCGTCGTCGAGCCGCTGAACAGGCTCGACCTCGAGGATCCTCTCGCCGAGGAGAACGCCGAGTATGAGGAGCTTGCGCCGATGCTCGGGCGCATAAACCGCCAGCGCAGTCAGATAAATGTCCAGCTCCGCGAGCTCAGACGGAGGACGGAGGAGTTTGCGCAGGTCACGGGCAGCATGCGCGAGGGGCTGGTGCTGCTCGATGAGCGCGGCTGCATACTGAGCATAAATCCTGCGGCGCAGCGCATTTTCGGCGCGTCGCCCGACTGCGTGGGCAGCGACTTTCTGACCGTCGACCGCAGCCTTGCCATGAGCGCCGCAATACGCTCCGCCATGGACGCGGGACACAGCCGCCTGCACGAGCAGCGCGGTGCGCTGACCTATCAGTTTGATCTCAGCCGCATTGATGCCGACGGCGCGGCGGCGGGCGCGGTACTGCTGGCCTTCGATGTGACCGAGCAGGAGAACGCCGAAAAAATGCGCCGCGAGTTCACCGCGAACGTCTCGCACGAGCTGAAAACTCCGCTTCAGGGCATTATCGGCAGCGCCGAGCTCATCGAAAACGGCATGGTCAGGCCGGAGGATATGCCCCGTTTCGTCGGCCATATCCGCGCCGAGGCGCAGCGGCTAGTGACGCTTGTCAACGACATCATCCGTCTTTCACAGCTTGACGAGGGGGCGGAGCTTCCGAAGGAGCCCGTCGACATGCTCGCCCTGTCCCGCGAGGCGGCGGACGACCTGCGGGACGCCGCCGCAAAGCGCGGGATAAGCGTCACGGTGCAGGGCGACTCCGCCGAGATATCCGGTGTGCGGCGGCTGCTGTACGAGGTGGTGTACAATCTCTGCGACAACGCGATAAAATATAACCGCGACGGCGGCCGTGTGGACATCACGGTGGAGCGGCGCGGAGCCGGCGCCCGGCTCACCGTCGCCGATACCGGCATAGGCATAGCGCCGGAGGATCAGCCGCGGATATTTGAGCGCTTCTACCGCGTCGATAAGAGCCATTCCAAGGAATCCGGCGGCACCGGGCTCGGTCTCTCGATAGTCAAGCACGCCGTACAAAGTCACGGCGGGACGGTAAGCGTCCGGAGCGAACCCGGCAAGGGCACAGAAATAATTGCCGATTTCCCGGGATAATAAGAGCAGAATAAAAACATCCGGTTTTCGATTGAAAACCGGATGTTTTTATTTATGCATTTTTAAATGTTTACGCCGAAGCCGCGCATTTCGCGGAGCAGCTCTGCTGAATCGCCGTGGAATACGATGCCGGGCATGCCGGTGCGCTCCGCGCCCTCGATGTTTGCCGCCGAATCGTCGATAAACAGACACTCGCCGGGAGTCAGACCGAAGGTCGAATACAGCAGCTCATATATCTCCGCACAGGGCTTGACGAGCTTGACGTCGGCGGAGATCAGCGTCCCGTCAAAGCACTCGCTGCCCGGGACACGCGGCCAGTATTCATGCTGCCGATAGCTGGCGTTGGAGAGAAGATACACCCCGTAGCCGGCATCCTTCAGGCCGCGCACGAGCTCGGCCATGCCGGGGACGGGCAGAATGGGCCTGTCCCAGCGGTCGACCAGAAGGTGCGCCTGCTCATGCAGACGTTCCGGCAGGCGGCGGCACATGCTTTCGGCGGCCTCCGCCTCGGTCATCGAGCCGCGATCCATCCGCGCCCATTCGAGCGAGAGGTAGACGTTGTTCATGAGCGTGCGCCTGTCCTCGGGCTTCACGCCGACGGCATTGAGAAAATAATCCCGGTCAAAGCGCAGCAGGACATTGCCCATGTCAAAAATGATGTTTTTTATCATCAGACTATCTTCACCTTGCCCTTTGTGGCGCGGAACACGATGACGAGCGAGATTATCGTCGTGAGGGTGAGTATGGTCGCAAGCGCGGCGGCGGTGCCGTCGCTCATGCGGACGACCTCCTGATATATCGCAACGGCGATGGTGGAGGTCTTGCCGGAGTAGAGCATGATGGAGCTTGACAGCTCATTGATGCAGGTTATCCAGCTGAGCACGGCTCCGGACATGATTCCGGGCAGCATCATGCGGGCGGTGACGGTGAAGAAGGTCTTCATCGGAGATACGCCGAGGTTTATCGACGCCTCCTCAATGAACGGGTCCATCTGATACAGGAACGCGCTGCCCGAGCGCACCGTATATGGCAGCTTTCTGATAATGTAGGAGATTATCATGATGGCCGCGGTGCCGACGAGGACGACGGGCTTGCGGTTGAAGGCGACGATGAGGCCGATACCGAGGACGGAGCCGGGAATGACATAGGGGAACATTATGAGCGTGTCGATAAGGTTTGCGACCTTGCCCTTCTTGCGCACAAGGATGTACGACACGAGGATGCCGATAACGATGATGAACACGATCGCGATTATCGAGAACACATAGGTGTTGCGGATATTGCGGCCGAGGCGGGACATTATCGTGCGGTAGTTGTTGAGGTTGACGCCCTTGACCATGCCGGAAAAGCTACGTTCAACAAAGGACTGGCACACGACGACTATCTGCGGCAGGAACGCCAGCGCGACGACGATGTATATCGGCAGCGAGGCGAAGAAGCGCTTCCAGCCGTGCAGCTGGGTCTCCTGCGGGGGACGGAGCGAACTCATCATGTAGTTGCGCTTGTCGACGACGAGCTTCTGGAAGGCGAGCATCGTCAGCGAGCAGATGACGATGATGACCGACAGCGCCGAAGCCATGTACGGGTCCGTCGCACTTTCGGACATGTATTCGTTGTACACCAGCACCGGCAGCACGGTGTAGCCCTCGCCGAGCAGCATCGGAGTGCCGAAGTCCGCAAGGCAGGTCATGAACACCATGATGCAGCCCGCGAGTATCGACGGGAGGATGACCGGCAGAGTGACCGTCCAGATACGGCGGAGCTTGCTCATGCCGAGGTTCTCGGACGCTTCCTCAAGCGAGGAGTCGATGCTGTTCATCGCGCCGGAGGTGTACAGGTAAATATACGGGAAAAGATGCAGCGTAAAGACGAAGATGATACCGCCGCGGCCGTATATCGTCGGCGCAACGAGGCCGATCTTTGCAAACAGCTTTGCCAGCAGTCCGGCGCGGCCGAGCAGGATTATCCACGAGTATGCGCCGATGAACGGGGGGCTCATCAGGCTCATGATGATGAAGATATGCAGTACCTTCTTGCCGGGAATATTGTAGCGCGTCATGAGATACGCCACCGGCACGCCGACGACCGTCGTCGTGAGCACAGTCGCAATGCATACGACCATGGAGCGGATAAGGGTCTGGTAGTAGTAGGGCTTCGTGAAGAAGCGCTTGAAGTTATAAAGCGTGATGCCGTCGACTTTGTTCGAGAATACGCTCTTGGTGATTATCGTATAGAACGGGTAGACGATGAAAAGGCACATCGCGATTATAACGAAGAGCTTCGTGAAAAACCAGAAGTCCGGTCTCCAGCGGGAACCGAGTCTTTTGTTCACAGGCTGAGCACCTCCTCGTTCGCGTCGTACAGACTGATGCGTAACGGGTCAAAGCTGATATGGACCTTCTCGCCGTCGGTGTGTACCTCGGAGGTGTCCTTGGTGTACTCGTTTACGATGAGGCTCTGCC
>CAKTNU010000054.1 GCA_934589325.1 uncultured Oscillospiraceae bacterium
TGGATACGTCAGGCCATCACCCGCGCCATTGCGGATCAGGCTAGGACGATACGTATCCCGGTCCATATGGTAGAGACGATAAATAAGACGATCCGCGTTTCCCGTCAGCTCCTTCAGGAACTTGGACATGACCCTAGTGCCGAGGAGATAGCGGCGGAGATGAATATGCCGGTCGATAAGGTGCGCGATATTCTGAAGATCGCGCAGGAGCCGGTGTCACTTGAAACGCCTATCGGCGAGGAGGAGGACTCCCATCTTGGCGACTTTATCCCCGATGAGGATGCATCTGAGCCGTCGGAGGCCGCGAGCTTTTCTCTCCTGCGTGAGCAGCTGGAGGAAGTGCTTGATACGCTCGCTCCCCGTGAGAAGAAGGTGCTTGAGCTGCGCTTCGGCATTGTCGATGGCCGTACCCGCACACTTGAGGAGGTCGGCAAGGAGTTCAACGTCACGCGTGAGCGTATACGCCAGATCGAGGCCAAGGCTCTGCGCAAGCTGCGTCACCCAAGCCGCTCCAAGAAGCTGAGAGACTTCCTGAACTGATTATCCATGAAATACGATTTTACGACTGTCCTCGACCGCTCCGGCCGTGATTCTCTTGCCGCCGATGTCGTGCCCTTCGACGTGCAGCCGGAGCCCGGTGTAAAAAGGATCCCTATGTGGGTCGCGGATATGAGCTTCCCAACTGCGCCGCCCATACTCGAGGCGATAGAAAAGCGGCTGGAAATGCCGAACTTTGGCTATTTCGCCTTGCCGGACAGTTATTTTGACAGCATTATCGCATGGCAGCGCCGCCGCAATGGAGTGACGGAGCTTTCGCGCCGTCACATCGGCTATGAAAACGGCGTGCTTGGCGGCATAAGCTCTGCGGTACAGGCGCTGACTGCCCCCGGCGAGAAGATACTGGTCCATTCCCCGACATACGTCGGTTTTACGCATACAATGGCCGATAACGGCCGTGCTCTCGTCCACAGCCCGCTTGTGCGTGACGATAACGGCGTTTGGCGCATGGATTATGCCGACATGGACGCAAAGCTCAAGCAGCATCGCATACATCTGGCGATCTTCTGCTCGCCGCATAACCCGTGCGGCCGCGTGTGGGAGCGCTGGGAGATAGAGCGTGCGATGGAGGTTTATGCTGCGAATGACTGCCTTGTGATATCGGACGAGATATGGTCTGACATCATCATGCCGGGTCATAAGCATATCCCGACGCAGTCGATCTCTGCCGATGCCCGTGAGCGCACCATGGCGTTTTACGCTCCGAGCAAAACCTTCTCCTTGGCCGGACTTATAGGCAGCTACCATATCATTTATAATACCTATCTGCGTGACCGCGTCGTCCGCCAGAGTGAAGTCAGCCATTATAATGACTGCAATGTCCTCTCACTGCATGCGCTGCTCGGCGCATACAGTCCGGCAGGCGAGGAGTGGACGGATGAGATATGCCGCGTTATTGATGCGAATCATGAATATGCCTGCGATTTCATCCGCGAGCATTTCAAGGGTGTCCGCGTGATGCGCCCGGAGGGGACGTATATGCTCTATCTCGACTGCGCCGATTGGTGCCGCGAGCACGGTGTGACGATACGTGAGCTTCAGGAGCGCGGTGTCCGCGCCGGCGTGATATGGCAGGACGGAGAAGCCTTTATGCTCAAAGACACGATACGTATGAACCTCGCACTTCCCAGATCACTGCTGGAAGAGGCGATGCAGAGACTAAAAGCGTGTGCGTTTATCTGAAAATCATAAAAACGTCTGCCCGGTTCAAACGGGCAGACGTTTTTATGATTTTCAGAGAGAAGATATAATCAAAGATTTGCAGAAATGTCGGCAGCTGCCGGATCAGTAACCCAGTTCCTCATCTACGAGGATCAGATGCATCTCGTCTAGGAGCTTGGGCTTTTGCTCGATTATTGTGGTCACGGAACAGATGCGCTGGGGATTATGGCAGTCGGCGCATTTGCCGGTGACGGTACATGGGGTGTTCAAGCCGAAGCGCTGGGCATTTTTGACGCAGGCGACCGACTTCACACGCGCCAGGCCGCTTTCAAGGTCGGCAGCGAGCTTGTTCTTGCCGATGACGAGCAGCACCTTTTTCGGCCCGCCTATCATCGCAGCGACGCGGTTGCCGTTGCCGTCGATGTTTATGAGCTTGGCATTCATGGTGAGAGCGTTGGTGGAGCAGAGATACCAGTCGGCAGCCGCCGCTTTTTTAAAGGTATCAGGGCGATCCTCGGGCTTTTCGTCCCAGTGGAAGTACACGGAGTTTCCGTTTTCGCGCAGAGCGGCGGGAATACCGAGGGCGGTAATGGTCATCGATCCTCCGCAGCCGACTGAACATCCGCCGATGAGCTCCAGCGCGATCCTTTTCGCTTCGGCACCGTCGGCGGCAGTGTGGACCGTGAAGCCGCGGCTCTCGAGATTGGAGACGAGCTTGTCGTAATTTTCGCAGAACATTATCAAATCTCCCTTCTTTTCCGGTTTATATGTATTTTATACGCTCATAGTAAAGATTCAGCACACAATTTGGGGCTGTTTGTAAATTCACATTCCACGGTTATAGCTCCGGCTTTTGTCGCGGCGAGTGCGCATTTTTCGGCGTCGAGTCCGTGCGTACCGCCCCAGACGATCGCCGCCATTGCCGCATCTCCGGCGCCGGTAGCATCGACCATGTTGGCCGGACGGCATAGTACGCGGCCTATCCCGGACTCGGACGCATAGAGCATCCCGCCGGTGCCGAGACTGATAAAAACACGCTTGACGCCCAGCTTCAGAAATCTCTCGGCTGCAAGCTCCGGGGTTTCCTCGCCGGTGAGATAGCGCGCTTCAAGCGCGTTCGGCTTGATCGCACAGAGCCTGTCCAGCACGGGCAGCAGCTTGCCGGCTTTCGCGGTCGACACAGGGTCGGCGTATATGGGGACGGTGCAGTTTCCCGCAAGAAAGCGTATGGCCTCCTCGCTGATGTTTGCGTCCAGCACGAGGGCATCCGCGGCGTTTATCCTGTCCAGACAGCCGGCCAGATGCTCCGGCGTGACACACTCGGCGATATCCATGTCTGCGATGCCGACGCACATATCACCCTGCGTATCGGTCACATACAGGTATGTGGAGCTGCGGCGCTGCGGTTCGAGTCTTGCCATTGACATATCCATGCCGAGACTGCGGCAGCCGTCCAGCAGACTGCTGCCGTACACGTCTCCGCCGACTGCGGCGATGAGGCTGACGTCAAGTCCAAGCAGGCAGAGATCGTGTGCGATGTTGCGCCCGACTCCGCCCGGCTTTAGCGAAACAGAGCCGGGGTTGGAGTCGCGCATGCGCAGAGCCAGTGCGGGCTTGCCGCAGATATCCATGTTCACACCGCCGACAACGACGGCGTGAGGTTTTTTTATTTGAGATTCCATATATTTTCTGCGTATTCACGTATCGCTCTGTCGGCGGCAAAAACTCCGCTGCGGGCGGTGTTCATGATAGAGAGACGTCCCATCTCTTCGGGATCCTTTATGCTCGCGTACAGACGGCGCTGCGTGTCGGCATAGGCGCGGTAGTCGGCAATGAGCATGTACTGATCGCCGCCGTAGATCAGCTGAGATACGAGGTCGGAATAGCTCTTGCCGTCGGCAAAGCCCTGACTGAAGCGGTCGAGCACGCGGCGTATCTCAGGATCGGCTCCGGCAACTGCGGAGGGGTCGTAGCCCGCGGCGCGCATGCGTGCGATCTCGTCGGTGTGCAGACCGAAGAGGAACATGTTCTCGTCACCGAGGCGCTCGTACATCTCAACGTTCGCGCCGTCGAGCGTGCCTATGGTCACAGCGCCGTTCATCATCAGCTTCATGCAGCCGGTGCCGGAGGCCTCCTTGCCTGCGGTAGATATCTGCTCGGACACCTGTGCAGCGGGGACTATGGCCTCGGCTGCGGAGACACGGTAATTCTCCACAAAGTAGACCTGCAGGCGGCCGCGGCACACAGGGTCGTTGTTGATATCCTCCGCCATAGAAAGCAGCAGCTCTATTATACGCTTCGCGGTCTTATAGCCCGCGGCGGCCTTTGCGCCGAAGACAAAGGTGCGGGGAACAAAGTCCATATCCGGATCGTCGTGGAGCTGGAGCTGGAGGCTGGCAATGCTCATAGCGCAGAGCAGCTGGCGCTTGTACTCATGCAGGCGCTTTATCTGTACGTCCATCACGGCATCGGTGTTGAGGGTGAAGTTATCATTGCGCATCGCAAACTCAGCGAAGCGATATTTGTTATCGAGCTTTATCGCATTGACGCGGCGGCGAACCTCGCTGTTATCGGCGAATTTTGCAAGCTCTTCAAGACGCTCCGGCTCCAGCAGATAGGCATCGCTGCCAAGCAGCTCACATATCAGCTTATGCAGGCCGGGATTGATCTGACTGAGCCAGCGGCGATGGTCGATGCCGTTGGTGACGGAGGTGAAACGCTCGGGACGGATGCTGTATATATCGTGGAACAGGTCATTCTTAAGGATCTCGCCGTGCAGACGGGAAACGCCGTTGACCTTATAGCAGGCGGCAAGGCAGAGGTTTGCCATGTACACCTGATTGTCGCGGATTATGAGGTTGCGGCCGACGCGCTCGCCCTGTCCAAAATTCTGCACCAGATAGTCACACCAGCGGCGGTTTATCTCACACATGATCTCCCACAGGCGCGGCAGCAGCTGCTGCACTATGTCCTGCGGCCACTTCTCGAGTGCCTCACTCATGACGGTGTGGTTGGTGTAGGCCACGGAGCGAGTAACGATGTCCCATGCTTCATCCCATCCGAGACCGTATTCGTCCATGAAGATGCGCATGAGCTCGGGGATTATCAAAGTCGGGTGAGTGTCGTTTATCTGCATTGCGTGATGCTCGGCAAAGCTCTTGATATCGCCCCACTTGCGGATGTGCTTGCGTACTACGTCCTGCGCGGTCGCAGAGACGAAGAAATACTGCTGCTTGAGGCGCAGCATCTTGCCCTCAACATGCTCGTCGGGCGGATAGAGGACCTTGGTGATGACCTCGGCCATGGTGCGCTGCTCAAGGCTCTTGACATACTCACCTTCGGAGAAGAGATACATATCCAGCGAGTTGGGACTCTTCGCGTCCCAGAGACGCAGAGTGTTTATCTCATGCCCGCCGTAGCCTGCGATGAGCATATCGCGGGGAACGGCGAGGACGGCGGTGTAGCCTGTGTACTCGGCGTGATAGTGGCCGAAATTATCCCAATGCGGGGCAACATGACCGCCGAAACGGACCTCGACGGCGTCCTCCCAGCGGGGGATGAGCCAGCTCTCTGCCGCTGTGCGCCAGTTGTCCGCGACCTCGGTCTGGCGGCCGTTCTCAAACCTCTGACGGAAAATTCCCAGCTCGTAGCATATCGAGTATCCGGTGCCCTCATAGCCGCAGGTGGCCATGCTGTCCATATAACAGGCGGCGAGACGGCCTAGACCGCCGTTGCCGAGGCCGGCGTCCGGCTCAGCCTCAAAAATATCGGATGCATTGCGCCCCAGATCCTCCAGCGCGCCTGTGACGGCATCGGAAATGCCGAGGTTGAAGGCGTTTTTCATAAGGCTGCGCCCCATCAGAAACTCCATCGACATATAGTGGACTTCCTTTTCGTGCTTCGTGGGGCTCTCGGCGGCAAGGAGCCTGCTCATTATCTCGTTTATAACGATTGCCGTGGCCTGAAAAACCTGGTCGTCGGTCGCATTCGCACTGGTTATGCTGAAATGGGCGCAGAGCTTGTCTTCTATTGCGCTGCGTACTTCATCGCGGGAAATTTCTCCGATCATGGATCATACCTCCGGGTAATAGTTTAAATCTTGCTGTCCTTGGGGACTACTATAGGCAGTCTGGGACTGCCGGTAAGGGTGATGCCGGGCGAGTAGCTGCAATTCTTGTCGGAAATGACACAGCTGAGCTCTGCCCATTCGCCGATGGTGCTGCCCTTCATGATGATGCAGTTAGTGAGCTTCGCTCCGCGGGCGATGCGGACACCCGGGAAAACGATGCAGTTTTCGATGCTGCCCTCAATGATGCAGTTGTCGGCGACGAGACTGTTCTTTGAGCTGGCATTTTCACCGTAATAGGTGCTGACCTCTTCGTGCGCACGCGTCCTGACCGGACGTTCGGCAGGAAAGAGCTGGCGGCGCAGCTCACCGTTAAGCATATCCATACTGCACTGATAATAATCCGCCACGCTTCTTATCGACGCGGCATAGCCTTCATGGACGTAGGCGGACATCCTGCCGCCCTCGGCGAGGAACATCGATACCGCGTCCTTGTGGAAACGGTACAGATTCAGAGCCTTGCATTTGTCCATTATGCGCAGGAGCGTATCCTTGTTTATGACGTATCCCTCAAGCGAAGGAATGCCCTCACCGGGGTCGGTACGGTCAAACAGGAGCCGGGAGACCATGCCGTCCTCACCGATAACGTAGCGGTGATTACTGCCGGTGAGCTCACGGGCGGCACATATCGCGGTTATTTCCGCGCCGGACTTCAGATGCTGGCGCATTGCGGCGCTCAGGTCGATGTTGGCGCATACACTGCCGAGCAGCAGCACGATGTGCTTCTGCGGAATGTCGCGTATATAGGTCGCGACGGCGTTGAGCGCTTCAATAGTGCCGGTGTAGTTGCCGCGGTGATACTCAGGCAGGCCGAAGGGCGGCAGCATACGCAGTCCGCCGTAGCGACGGCTCATGTCCCAGTTCTTGCCGCTGCCCATATGGTCGAGCAGGGACTGATAGTCACGCTGCATGATAACGCCGACATCGCGTATCCCGGCGTTCATCATTGAGGAAAGGGCAAAGTCAATGAGCCTGTAGCGCCCGCAGAAGGGCAGGGACGCGGCCGTGCGGCGGCGTACAAGCTCGCTGAGCTCGGGAGATGCGCTGTAGGCGAAGATTATTCCGTGAAAATCATACATGGCTCAGATCTCCTCCCCGGTGTATATCATGGCACCCGCCGGAACGGAGGCGGAGCCGCGGATCTCTATGTTCGGCCCGCAGGTCGCGACGCCCCAAGCGTCCGTCCCATCGGGCGGCGCGCCGATATGCGCGGCGCTGTGCACAACGGTGTTCTCACCGATGATGGCATATTCAACCACGGCCCCGTCCTCAATGACGGCACCTGGCATGACGACGCTGTATATGACGCTTGCGCCCCTGCCGACCCTGACATTCGAGGACAGCACGGAGTTCTCAACATGACCGTATATCTCGCAGCCCTCGGTCACTATCGAGTGGATTATCTCCGACTCCGAGCCGGCGTAATGCGGCGGGCAGATCGGGCTGCGGCTGCTTATCGGCCATGCGGGGTCAAAGAGATTTATCTGCGACATGGACAGCATGTCCATGTTCGCGTCCCAAAGGCTCGTTATCGTGCCGACATCGCGCCAGTAGCCCTTGAAGCGGTACGGCCACAGCTTCTCGCCCGCGGCAAGCATGCTCGGGATTATGTTCTTGCCGAAGTCCTTGCTGGAGTACGGGTCGTTCTCATCGGCGATCAGATACTCGCGGAGCTTCTTCCAGTTGAAGATATATATACCCATCGAGGCCAGATCGCTCTTGGGATGCTTGGGCTTTTCCTCAAACTCGCTGACAAAGCCGTCCTCGCCGAGGTTCATTATGCCGAAGCGCGTGGCCTCGTCCATTGAGACCTGAAGCACGGAGATGGTGCAGGCGGCGTCATGCTCGATGTGCTCACGCAGCATATCTGCGTAGTCCATCTTATAGATGTGGTCGCCGGAGAGGATAAGAACGTTTTCAGGGTCGTAATTTTCTATAAAGCCGATATTCTGGTAGATCGCGTTTGCGGTGCCGGAGAACCACGAGCCCTTTTCCCCTGCGCTCTGATACGGCGGCAGTATATACACACCGCCGTCGGAAACGTCAAGATCCCATGGCTGGCCGCTGCCGATATAGCTGTTGAGCTGGAGCGGGCGGTACTGGGTCAGTACGCCGACGGTGTCGATGCCGGAGTTTGCGCAGTTGGAGAGCGGAAAGTCGATTATCCGGTACTTCCCGCCGAAGGGAACGCTGGGTTTTGCCACGTTCTGGGTCAGCGCATAGAGCCTTGAGCCCTGTCCGCCGGCCAGCAGCATAGCGATACAGTTTTTCTTCATAGGCGGTCTCCTTTTTGAATCGGCGGCAGGGAAAACCGCTGCCGCCAACCGTTCAGTTATATAAGTTCATGGCGCGGTCGGCGCCCTTTGTGATATAACATTCGACTGCTGCCGCTGCGCGCTCTGCCGCGGCAAGCATATCCTCCGCGTCCTTGCCGCGGAATGTTGACAAGACCCAATCGGCCATGTCATAGTCCGGGTGAGGCGCGGCGCCGACGCCGATGCGTATTCTTGGGAACTGATCGGTGCCGAGCATCGCGATGATGTTTTTAAGCCCGTTGTGCCCGCCGGCGGAGCCCTTTGTCCGCACACGGAGCTTGCCTATCGGCAGGGCGACCTCGTCCGACACGACGATGACGTGCTCCGGCGGTATCTTGTAGAAATTTACCGCCTGCGCCACAGCCTCACCGGAGAGATTCATAAAGGTCTGCGGCTTCATGAGCATGATGCCCTCGCCGTTTATCTCGCAGGTGCCGGTCAGAGCCTTGAAGCGGGCGCGGTTTATTGCCGTGCCCTGAGCCTTGGCCATCGCATCGCCCGCCATGAAGCCCGCGTTGTGGCGTGTCATCTCATATTTGACGCCGGGATTGCCGAGAAATACGACAAGCCAGCTTATGCCGCTCGGACGCTTGAAAAGCATGGGTCTACCTCTATATGTTATAGGTTATCAGTCAAACAGGTTGGAGATGGAAACTTCCTCGTAGATCCTGCGTATTGCCTCGGCAAATACGGGAGCGGTGGACAGGTAGCTGATCTTATCGAGCTTGGGCTTGTCAGCAGGGTAGGGGATAGTGTCGAGGAAGAGCATTTCCTTGATGCAGCTGTTCTCGATGCGCTCGAGAGCGGGGCCGGAGAGAACGCCGTGGGTCGCGCAGGCGTATACGTCCTTCGCTCCGCCTATCTCCTTTATGGCCTTTGCAGCGCCGCAGAGGGAGCCGGCGGTGTCAACAATGTCGTCAAGCAGTATGCAGGTCTTGCCCTCGACGTTGCCGATGATGTTCATGACCTCAGACTGGTTTGCCTTTTCACGGCGCTTATCAACGATGGCCAGGTTTACGCCGAGCTTCATGGAGAAGGCACGGGCGCGGGCAGTGCTGCCGACGTCGGGAGAGACGACCATAAGGTCCTCGTTGCCCTTGCCGAACATCTTGACATAGTGCTTGGAGAAAAGATGTGCGCCCATAAGGTTGTCGACCGGAATGTCGAAGAAGCCCTGAATCTGGGCGGCGTGCAGG
>CAKTNU010000055.1 GCA_934589325.1 uncultured Oscillospiraceae bacterium
CCCAAAGCGGCCTGCCAGTCAATGGCAGGCCGCTTTGTTCTGCGTTAACAGTTTTCTTGCGGTTTGTTTATAATTTCTTGCGCATTTGTTCATTACAAGTACATAAATGCATTGTATCTTATAATCACAAACAAAAGGGCAAAGCAAAGCTCCACAGCAAAAGAGGTCATCACTATGTACGAGCCCGAAGAAAACGAGCCGATCGAACAGCAGGTCAATGATACGAACACCAACCCCGCACAGGATAGTACCGATCGCGTAAACGGCGAGTACCACTACAAGAATGGGTTCACCCAGAAGATATATTCCGATGCGCACTACGTCCCCGCGGACGAGAACACTGCGCCCCCGAGATACTACACTCCGCCCGAAAAGACGGAGAAGCCCCCAAGAGAGCCGAAGAACACAGCTCCTAAGGATAAAGAGCCGCACGGCAAAAATCACGGTTTTCTCAAGATTGCCTGCATCGCACTGGTGTGTGCGCTGCTCGGCGGTCTCTGCGGCGGGGCGATCGCCGAAAGCCGTCTGAACGGTAGGCTCACCGCCCTTGAGGACAGTATGAACGCCGAGACGCCGACCGAGACGCCGGTAGTCAGCACCTCAAGCGCACCGATATCCGCCGATCAGTCCGGCAGCCTCAGCTGGTCCGAAATAAACGATATTGCAAGCAAGCAGGTCGTCGGTGTCACAACGGAAGTCACATACACCAACTTCTTCGGTCAGACCAGTTCCTCCGCAGTCTCCGGCTCAGGCTTTATCATCACCGAGGACGGCTACATTCTCACCAACTACCATGTTATCGAAACGGCGTACCAGAGCAATTATGCCGTGACTGTCATGACTCACGACGGCACCCGCTATGACGCGACGATCGTCGGCGTCGAGGCAAGCAACGATATCGCCGTTCTGAAGATAGACGCCAGCGGCCTCACCCCTGCGACGCTCGGCAACAGCGACAGTATCGCAGTCGGCGACGAGGTCTGCGCCGTCGGCAATCCCCTCGGCGAACTGGAATTTACTTCGACCTTCGGCCGTGTGAGCGCGCTTGACCGCCTCATCACCACCGAGGAGGGCGGCAGCGCCATCAACATGTTCCAGATCGACGCGGCTGTCAACTCAGGCAACTCCGGCGGCCCTGTTTACAATACTCGCGGCGAAGTCATCGGCATCGTGACGGCGAAGTACAGCTCCACAGGCGTGGAGGGTCTGGGCTTTGCAATCCCGATAAATGATGCGGCCAGCATTGCAAACGACCTTATTACTAAAGGCTATGTGACCGGTAAGGCTCACATGGGCGTGCGTATCGACCAGAGATACACCTCCGCCTACAGCCAGTATTACAACATGCCCGAGGGCGCATATGTCTACTCCGTTGAGAGCGGGAGCTGCGCCGAGACCGCAGGCCTCCGTGCGGGCGACATTATCACCAAGCTCGGTGAGAGCGAGGTCAAGAGCTATACCGACCTGACCCACGCCATTAAGCAGTACTCCGCGGGCGACACCGCAGAGCTGGTGATCTACCGCGCAGGTGAAACGCTCACCCTGAGCATCACCTTCGACGAGGAGGTACCGGAGAACACCTCCGGCTCCGCCTCCACCGTGCCGGGTCAGGCTCCCTGAACCGCACGCATCAAAATGCTACTTTTCTACTCCTATAAATCCTCTCTTTTCTCCCAAAACGAAGGGCCGCACGGATAACCGTGCGGTTCTTTGTTTTTCGGCGCAAAAAGAACAGATTGCCTCTTGATTTTTGCAAATTTTCCTGTAGAATATATGAGTAAAAAAGTTTGCTCTTTCAGGAGGAATATTAAAATGACTTACGAGATGGACATTGCCGGCTTAAAACGCGAACTGCCTCTGTGCAAGGTCAGCGACGACCTGTACATCGGCGCCTTCGTCATGTTCGGCGATGTCGAGCTGACTGTCCACTGCGCTGCGGAGCTCCTCAAGCGTGCTCCGGAATATGATTACATCATCGCTCCCGAAGCCAAGGCTATCCCCCTGCTGTACGAAATGGCACGGCAGAGCGGCGCCGAAAAGTATTTTCTGGCGCGCAAGGGCGCTAAGGCCTACATGACCGGCGTTTTTGAGGTAGAGGTAAAATCCATCACCACTATGAGCATCCAGAAGCTCGTCATCGACACCGCAGACGCGGAGCTCATCCGCGGCAAGCGCATGCTCATCGTTGACGACGTCATCTCCACCGGCGAATCTCTCCGTGCTATGGAAGAGCTCGTCACCCGCGCCGGCGGCATCGTTGCCGGCCGCATGGCTGTCCTCGCCGAGGGCGACGCGCAGGCTCGTCACGACATAATCTGCCTTGCCCCCCTCCCCCTCTTCAATCCCGACGGCACCGTGAAAAAATAAATACGGGCAATATAAAGATGCTTCCCGGACTGTCAGTCCCGGGAAGCATCTTTATTCTGATCCGCCACAGCCTATTGACGGAACACAAAGGTTTATGCTATTCTTACCATCAGTTGACAAGTCGCATACGGTTTTGCCCGTCAGTTAGAGTTGACTAACCAAGAGAGTGAAAGGGACTGCGCATATGAAAGTCACAGCACTTGATGCCAGCATCATATACGACATCGGCCATTCGTTCGGCTACTACGATTACGGTACCATCAGTTAACAAGGGCAGACACGCCTGACAGCATGTCTTTTCGGCGCTTTTTGCCCTTTTCGCCTTGACGGGCGACAGCCCGCCTGCATCTCAAAAAACAAAAATCACCGAAAATCCAAAGCTGTCAGGTGCGGAGCAGTTTTGCCGGAGCAGAAATGCGTTCAGGCAATGAAAAGCCCGCAGGCAATACTTTGTGTATTGTCAAGGGCTTTGAAGCGGCATGGGCGTTTTTCTGCCCGGCAAAACCGTGTCTGCCCTTGTCAACTGATGGTATTGAGAACGGATTAAACGCCATATTTCCCAGCCGGGACGCGATAGTCACCTACATATGCGGTTACGCCCGCGGTATGCTGCGCGGTGGATTTCTCCGCAGCACCGGGGAGCGTCACGAGGGCTTCATCGCCTACAAGCTGCCCGGTGAAAAGCTCGGCCTCAAAACCGTATGGCCCCTGCTGCAGGGCTTTTTCCGCTCCATGAATCTGAAAGAGCTGTCGCGCTTTGCAAAAATAATGAAGCGCGGCGGCCCCTCCCTTCGGGACAGATTCGACAAGGAGAAAAAGCCCTATGTATTTGTCGGCATGGTCTGTGTGCGTGAGCAGTCTCAGGGGCAGGGCTATATGCGCAAGGTCATGGATATGGCTTTTGCGGAAGGCCGTCGGCTCGGCGTCCCTGTGATCCTGGACACCGACGCAAAGTCCAAATGCGACAAATATGTGCATCTCGGCATGGAGCTCGCCGGAATACGCGACCTCGGCGAATTTGGGAAGATGTACGATCTCATCAAATACCCCGACTCCGCTCCGAACGCTAAGGCGTAGATCGGAGCCGTGCAATACATGCCGGCGGGCGTAAAAATAAATGGAGGTATAATATGGGCGCCACGACAGCTATATCAAAAACCTATCGTCGGGACTGCCTGCTCGGTGCGCTCAGTGCGGCGCTGATGCTGGCAGGCGACCTGTGCCTTAGCGTCGTCCCGGCAAGTCAAACCGACAGCGGACTATTCCTGCGCGAAGCGTATCTGAACGGCTCATACGCCGCGTGGCGGCTGCCGCTGCTGGCAGCGACCGGACTTTTGGGCATGGCGCTCGCATTTTTCTCGATCCGCGCCCTATACACGCAGATACTGCCGCAGTACCGCAGGCTGCGGCTGACCATTCTCGTCGGCGGTGTTATTTATATCAGCTCCGCCGGGGCAATACACTTTCTGATAGGCAGTTTTGCCGACTGGACAAGCACTCTCGCTCCCCTGCTCGGCCGCGAGGAGACCGCCGCGCTCATTCAGGCGCAGTATGCGCGTATTTTACCGTCGCTGCTGCTGGGTTACGCAGGCATGGTTCTGCTTATCCTCGTCAGCGCATGGGCAGTGCTGGGCAATAGGACGTTTCTGCCGCGCAGGATGTTCTTCTTCCACGTATTGCTCTGGCAACTCGTATTCATGCTGATCCCGGATATACGCCAGGCCCTCGGCGCGGAGATATCCACCTGGGATTTCGTTCTCAGTCAGGGCTCCGGCAACGCATCGCTGCTCATTTGGATGGCCGCAAACGCGGTATGGGCACGGCGGCACGGTGTTTAGATTCTCTCTTTGCCTTTGGGACGCTTTGTGTTATAATATGCGGCAGTGGGCACTCCTGTACCCGGAAGCGAAACGGAGGTAAACAGTATGGTGAACACCTGCAAATATTCTTCGCCGCTGGGCGACATTCTGCTCTCGGCCGATGAGGACGGGCTTACAGGCCTGTGGCTCAGCGGGGCGAAATACTACGCCGCGAGTCTCCCTGCGGAGCATACCGAGCTGGAGACCCCGATCATCGCCGAGGCCAAGCACTGGCTGGATATATATTTCTCCGACCGGGAGCCGGATTTTACACCGTCGCTGCACCCGTCCGGTTCGCCGTTCCGTCAGGCCGTTTGGGAGCTCCTTCTGCAGATACCCTATGGCCGCACCGTCTCCTACGGCGACATTGCGCGCCGCCTCGCGGATGAGCGCGGGCTTGCGCGGGTGTCGGCGCAGGCCGTCGGCGGTGCCGTTGGGCATAACCCGATATCCGTCATCATCCCGTGCCACCGCGTGGTCGGGTCAGACGGCAGCCTGACAGGATATGCCGGAGGTATCGACAGGAAAATAAAGCTGCTGGAGCTGGAGCACACGGACATGAGCCGCCTTTACATTCCGAAAAGCGGCACTGCTCTGTGAGCGATTCCATAAATAAGCTGAAAACTGCCGCACCGTGCTATTAGCACGGTGCGGCAGTTTCTCTTCTGGATCACGCAGGATTCACATTACCTTCAATCCGCTGAGATAGCGGCGCATCATATCATACACATGGTTCCCGGCCATACGGCGGATAAAGCTGCGAGTCCGGTGTGTGCCGAGATGCAGCTCCTTTACCCATGTCTGCTCCGCTGTCGCCATTGACACGAACACGGTGCCGACCTCATGCACGCCGTCTCCGTCAGGACCGGCAAGGCCTGTCACGCCGACGCCGATATCGGTGCCGATGATACGGCGGACATTCTCCGCCATCTCCTTTGCGACCTCATAGCTCACTGCGCCGATATTCTCTATCATGTCCCGATCGATCCCGAGCAGCTTTGCCTTTGCGCCGTTAGTATAGGTGACAACGCCTCCGAGGAAGAAGGAGCTTGCTCCGGGCATATCCGTAAAGCGTTTTGCAACATCGCCGCCGGTGCAGCTCTCGGCCGCCGAAAAAGTCATGTTCTTCTCGCGCAGGAGCTTGAGCACGCTCTGCTCGATACAGTCGACGTCCACACCGTAGATCAGCTCGCCAAGCCGCTGCTCTACCTCCGCCATGACCGGCTGCAGCATCTTCTCGGCCTCGGCCTCGGTGTGCGCCTTTGCGGTGACCTTGAGCAGGCAGTCACACTCCTTGGCATAGGGCGCCATGCTGGGATTTGTCATGGTGTTCATCTCGTCGGCGAAAATATCGTCTACCGTGCTCTCTCCCATGCCGAAGATGCACATGGTATGCGACACTATTTTCTCATCGGAGAGCTTTTTCAGATAAGGTATCGCGCTCTCGGTGAGCATCGTATAGCACTCCTTGGGCGGGCCGGGCAGCATTACAACTACCTTGCCGTCCTTCTCAAAGGCGCATCCGGGAGCAGTGCCGGCAGTGTTGTGGAACACAGTGCAGCCCTCGGGCAGCATCGCCTGACGGAAATTATTATCCGTCAGCTTCCTGCCGAGGTTTATATAGTCATACAGCGTATCCATCTCACGCTTGTCGGCAACGAGCTCCAGGCCGAAGGTCTCTGCAAGTATCTGTTTTGTAAGGTCATCGCAGGTCGGGCCAAGGCCGCCGGTGGTGATGATGATGTCCGCACGTTCGCGGGCTATCCTGACGCAGTCGGCAAGCCGCTGCGGGTTATCGCCGACGACGGTGTGATACAGCACATTGATGCCGATCTTCGACAGCAGCTCCGACACATCGCGTGCGTCAGTGTTTGTAACGTGGCCGAGCAGCAGCTCGGTTCCGACGGAAATTATCTCGGTATTATAGGTCTTACTCATGTCTAAGCTCCACTTCCTCTAAGCCCTTCATGGCCTCGTCCACCAGCGCATCTACGTCCAGCGCCGCTTCCGCCTTCTCGACCTCGCTGAGCTTCGGCCGGGTGCGCGGATGCTTCGGCGTGAACACCGTGCAGCAGTCCTCATATGGCAGTATGGATGTGTCGAAGGTGCCGATCCTTCTTGCTATTGTGATTATCTCCTCTTTGTCCATGCCGATGAGCGGCTGGAGCACAGGAAGATCAATGACCGCCTGCGTGGATGCCATGGCCTCCATTGTCTGGCTCGCCACCTGCCCCAAATTTTCACCCGTAACTATCGCTTTCGCTCCGGTCTCCTGTGCGACGCGCTGCGCGATGCGCATCATGAAGCGGCGCATGATAAGGGTAAAGTATTCCTCGGGGCACTTGTCCCGTATCTCCTCCTGGATATGTGTGAACGGCGCGATCTCAAGCGTCATGCGGCCGCAGTACTCGGTCAGCATATTGCCGAGCTCTATGACCTTCTCCTTGGCCTGCTCGGAGGTGTACGGGAAGGAGAAGAAATGCAGCGGAATAAGCCGCACGCCGCGCTTGGCTATCATATAGGTCGAGACCGGGCTGTCAATGCCGCCGGAGAGCAGCGTCACGGCAGTACCGTTGCAGCCGACAGGCATGCCGCCGGCTCCGGGCACCGGAGTCGCATGGACATAGGCCGCAAGATCGCGCACCTCGATATGTACGACCATCTCCGGCTCATGCACGTCGACCTCGACATTCGGGTACGCCTCGTTCAGCTCGCCGCCGACGTACTGACTGAGCTCGACACTGGTCATCGGGAAGCTCTTGTCACTGCGCTTGGACTCCACCTTGAAGCTCTTTGCGCGGAGCATATCATCGCGCAGATACTCTATCGCGAGCTTCGCTATCGCGTCCTTGTCCTTTTCGCAGGCGGCAGCGCGGCTCAGCTTGACTATGCCGAACACTTTCTGCAGCGCATCAAACGCGGCGTCCATGTCCGCGCCGTCCTCCGCAGCCTCGACGTAGACCGTCGACTGCAGGCAGTAGACACGGAACCTGCCGATATGCGCAAGACGGCGGCGGACGTTTGCCATGAGCTTCTGCTCGAAGCTCTTCCGGTTTAGTCCCTTGAGCACTATCTCGCCCAGTTTGAGAAGAATTATATCGTTCATCTGAATTTTGTCCTTTTTAAGATTCTCTGAAATCGTATGTCCTGTACTGTATCGCCTCGGCGACATGCTCCGCGCTGATATTCTCCTGCCCGGCGAGGTCTGCTATCGTCCGCGCAACGCGAAGGATGCGGTCATAGCTGCGGGCGGACAGCCCCATGCTGTCAAACGCAGCGCGCATAAGCTCCTGCCCTGCATAGTCGAGGCGGCACACCTCGTTCAGCCCGCGGCTTCCGATGTGCGCGTTGCACATGGTCCCGTCTCCGCCGAAGCGTCGGCGCTGAACGGCTCTCGCCGCGTTGACGCGCTTTTTTATCTCGCTCGAGCTCTCCGCGCTGCTTCTGCGGCTGAGCTCCTCATAGTCCAGCGCCGGGACCTCGACAATAAGGTCTATTCTATCCAGCAGCGGGCCCGAAATACGGCTGTGATAGCGGCGGACGTCACGGTCGGTGCAGCGGCAGCGGCCGGACGGATGCCCGTACCAGCCGCATTTGCAGGGATTCATCGCGCAGACGAGCATAAACCGGCTCGGGTACGTCACTGTGCCCGCCACGCGGGACACGGTCACTTCCCCGTCCTCCAGAGGCTGACGCAGGACCTCGAGCACGTCGCTGCGAAATTCGGGCAGCTCGTCGAGAAACAGCACGCCGTTATGCGCAAGACTTATCTCACCCGGATGCGGCACCGCTCCGCCGCCGGACAATCCGGCCGCCGAAACAGTGTGATGCGGAGCGCGGAAGGGCCGCTGGGAAATTATCGGTCTGGAACGGCTTGTCATACCTGCGACGGAATATATCTCCGTCGACTGTATCATCTCATCGCGGCTCATGTCCGGCAGTATTCCGGGCAGTCTCTTCGCCATCATCGACTTGCCCGCTCCGGGCGGGCCGACTATGAGAATGTTGTGTCCGCCGGCGGCGGCTATCTCAAGAGCACGTTTTACGTTCTCCTGCCCCTTGACCTCCGCAAAATCCGGCATGTACTCTGCAAGTCCGTCCAGCTCCGGGGAGCTTGCCGGCTCTATCTCGGCCTCGCCGCGCATAAAGCGCAGCAGCTGATCTACATTTTTTACAGGGTAAACGCTTATCCCGTCGGCAAAGGCCGCCTCCGCCGCGTTATCCTCTGGGACAAAGAATTTCTTCACTCCGCAGCGCTTTGCGGCTATCGCCATCGGCAGCGCGCCATACACCGGACGCAGCTCCCCGCTCAGCGACAGCTCACCGATGAAAGCGCAGTCGTCCCCCGGCTCACATATATCGCCGCAGGCGGCCAGGATCCCGATGAGCATGGGCAGATCATACAGCGTACCGGCCTTTTTCTTGTCCGCCGGGGCAAGATTCACGGTCATGCGGCTGACCGGAAACCGGTAGCCGTTATTCTTTATTGCGGCGCGGACACGCTCACGCGCTTCCTTGACCGCCGTATCGGGCAATCCGACGACGTCAAACGCGGGCAGGCCGTTGGAGATAAACACCTCCAGCATGACCTCATAGCCGCCGACGCCGTGAAGTCCCATCGAGCGAACCTTCGCTATCATGTGTCCACCGCCTTTCCGAAAATAGGACGGCGCTTTTCAGTTCGCCGTCCTATGGTTTTTATTCCTCGGTCTCGCCGACGAGGGCAATGTGAAGCTCGTCAAGCTGCTTCTGCTCTACAGTAGAAGGAGCGCCCATCATGACGTCCTGCGCGTTTTTGTTCATCGGGAAGGCAATGACCTCGCGGATGCTCTCCTCGCCGGAGAGCAGCATGACCATGCGGTCGACGCCCGGAGCGATACCGGCATGCGGGGGTGCTCCGTAGCAGAAGGCGTTGTACATGGCAGGGAACTTTTTCTTGACGTCCTCCTCGCCGAGTCTGACCAGCTCGAAAGCCTTTATCATTATCTCGGGATCGTGGTTGCGCACCGCGCCGGAGCTGAGCTCCACGCCGTTGCAGACGAGGTCGTACTGGTCGGCGGTGATGCTCAGCGGGTCGAGCTCGCCGCGCTCGGCGGCCAGCATCGTCTCCATGCCGCC
>CAKTNU010000056.1 GCA_934589325.1 uncultured Oscillospiraceae bacterium
GAACAGTATCGATCGCACGTTTTCCGAATTTCCGATACATTGATGCAGCATATCCTTTTCGTTTATTTTCCGCACTCTGCGGATAAGCCGCCGCGCTGATATTCCGTCTGCTCGCTTCCGGAGAAGGCCACGGAGTTCAGGTCGGCACGGCAGTATTCCGAGAAGCGCTTGACGATCACATCGGGGCGCTTGTTCTGCCCGAGATAGGTGCAGAGGCTGTACATATCCACGCCCGCCTCCAGCTTCTGCCGGATGAAAGCATAGCGCAGCTCCATAGAGGAGAGCTTGTCGGCGATTTGATACTTCTCGTTCATCGTACTGAGCAGCACCTGCATGAGTCTGAACGGCGGCAGCTGCTTCCCGCCGTTCAGGATGAAGCAGTCACCGCTCGGATACAGCCCGATATTCGCGGAGAGAAACAGCTTCACACTTGGCGGCATGGGCAGATCACGCGGCGCGTCCGACGGCAGGAACTCTACCGGGTCGGAGGCCGTGCCGCCCTTTCCGCGCCCCGCAACATAGCGGATGCGGATCATGCCCGCCGCGAGGTCGATGTCCTGACGGCGCAGAGCCGTGACCTCGCCCAGCAGCAGTCCCATATGTAAGCAGAGAAACGCGGCGACCTTGCGCGGCTCGACGTCCTCCGTCAGATGCTGGTCGATGACCCGGCACTGTGCATCTGTCAGCATGAGAAAAACTCCTCTAAACGTGGTGAAACCCGCGGCAGCCTATCCCGCAGGTCTGGGGTGATCAAGGTGAAATTGCGGCTTTGGCAGCCATGCTCGGCGGGGCACTTGATGAGCTGTACCCTTTCATCGTCAAAATGGGCGGAATACGACTATTATGATGCTTCATCATACCATGACTTACAGAAATTTGCAAGAGCTTCAAGCCAAAATAAGCATACTTATTTTTACTCCTGCTTTGTGTTAAAAGCCGACCTTCTGTCTCCGCTCTGCCGCAGATCAAGCTGAGCGCGGAGCGCGTCCTGTAGGACCTGCGAAAAGTTGATATTGCGCTCCAGCGCGGCGGCGTTCATCCACGCCGGCAGCGTGACGGTGCGGCTGACGGATCGGTTGGCTCTTGCCTGCCGCACGGACGGCATGAACACATCGACCAGCACGGCGCGCTCGTTTGGCTGAAGCTCTATGTCGGTCAGACGGGACGGAGCAGGCAGTTCCTTGCCGTCCTCCTCAAGCCCGACCAGAACACAGCCCATCAGCTCACGGGCGGAGAGCAGCGCTTCATCCTCGTCTGTGCCGCTGGTGGCCGCGTCGAGGTCCGGGAAAGTGACGGCTATCTCCTGCCCAGCCTCATAGGTAAAGACGGCGGGATAAAAATAACGAGTTTTCAAGATATCAGCTCCAATTTCAAAAAGTATCATGTGGGAAAATGAACAGCTTTTCATGGCTTTCCCTCCTGACAATGATATAGCAACACATATAATTATATTTGTCAAGCATGAAACCAAATATTTTATACATTCAGCCGTGATCCCTGCATTGCTCCTTGTCCTGCGGCTTTCCGGGTGATATAATAGCTCCGGTACTTTGGAACACAAAATCTATGGAGTGGATCGCATGGCAGATAAAATACAGAACGCTTACGAAGCATCCAAGAACATATATGACGACGTCCTCACGCAGGGGAATTTCTTCAGCAGACTGTATATCAGACTGTTCTGGAGCGGTACAGATGACAATGACATAGCGCGGAAGGTCCTGGCATACATTCCCGACGATTTCTCGGGCGACCTGCTCGATGTTCCGGTCGGAACGGCCGTGTTCACGCAGCGCAAATGGATGTCTCTGAAAAACGCCCGCATCACCTGCCTCGATTACAGTACGGATATGCTCGAGCAGGCCGAGAAGCGGCTCGGCGGCCATGAAAATATCAGCTGTATTCAGGGCGACGTTGGCGCACTGCCGATGAGCGACGGAGCCTTTGATACCGTCGTCAGCATGAACGGCTTCCATGCCTTTCCCGATAAGCAGAAGGCGTTCAGCGAAACATGGCGAGTCCTGAAGCCGGGCGGAGATTTTATCGCCTGCTTCTATATCAGGGGCAAGTCCAAAAGGACTGACTGGCTCGTGAAAAATATTCTCGCCAAAAAGGGCTGGTTCTCTCCCCCGTTCCAGACCGAGGAGGAGCTGAGAGCCATCCTGCGTGACCTGTATAAAGAGGTCGACATCCACGTCGACGGGTCAATGGTGTATTTTCACTGCGTCAAGTGACCTTGAGCCGCACCGTATCGCCTCAGCCGTAAGCAAAGCTCCCGCAGTCCAAACGACTGCGGGAGCTTTCCCGTTCTCCGGCGGATGCCGGGTCTGTTCTTTTGTAGGCCGCCTCACTTCAGATACTCTTCAAAGAACGCCTTCAGCTTCCCAAACGGGATGATGTCTGTCTGATCGTAGAGGTCGGTATGGCTGGCACCGGGAATAATAAGCAGCTCCTTATTGCCGCCGGTCAGCCTGCTGTAGGCCGTCTCGCTGAAATAGCGGGAGTGCGCCTTTTCTCCGTGTACCAGCAGCACGGCGGAGCGGATCTCGCTGCTGTACTGCAAAATCGGCATATTCAGGAACGAGAGCGAAGAAGTCACATTCCAGCCGCCGTTGGAGTTCAGGCTGCGGGGATGGTAGCCTCGCTGAGTTTTATAGTAGGCGTAATAGTCCTTCACAAACTGCGGTGCGTCCTCCGGCAGCGGATCAACTACGCCGCCCGCCAGCGCGTATGTGCCGTTTTTGTAGTCCTCGGTGCGCTGTGCGTTCATGGTCTTTCTCTTTTCAAAGCGCGCCTGCTCGGAATCCTCCGCGTCAAAATAGCCGTTTGCGGTCACGCGGGTCATGTCGTACATGGTCATGGCCGCGGTCGCTTTGATGCGGGTGTCGATGGCGGCGGCGTTTATCGCCATGCCGCCCCAGCCGCAGATACCGATAATGCCGATGCGCTCCGGGTCAACGCCGTCCTGCACGGAGAGGAAGTCCACCGCCGCGCAGAAGTCCTCGGTGTTGATGTCGGGCGACGCAACATAACGCGGAGTGCCGCCGCTCTCGCCGGTATAGGACGGGTCAAAGGCGATGGTCAGGAAGCCCAGCTCCGCCATTCTCTGCGCATACAGGCCGGAGGACTGCTCCTTCACCGCGCCGAACGGCCCGCTGACCGCGAGGGCGGGCAGCCTGCCGGATGCTCCCTTCGGGGTGTACATGTCCGCCGCCAGCGTGATGCCGTAGCGGTTGTGAAATGTCACCTTCCGGTGATCTACCTTGTCGCTTTTGGGGAAAACCTTGTCCCATTCCTGTGTTAAATTCAACTTTTCCATAATTCAGAGCTTCTTTCCGATCCGATAAGTTCTTATCTCTGCGCCCCTTGACCGAGGCAGCCGCCGTCGGCCCTTCGCCATGGAGCACAGCATTTTTCACTGTCACAGTGATAATAATACATAAACCTGACTCTAGGTCAAGGTATTTTTGAAAATTTTTTTCAGGAACCGAAAAGCACGGGAAATGCATGCATTTCCCGTGCTCTATACATATTAAATATTACAGCCGTCAGACCCAGCATAGGGCGCTCAGGGTCACGGCGCCGAATATCATCCATGCGCGGCAGGTGCGGCGGCCGGTGAGCAGATTGCAGCCCGCGGCGATGCATCCCGCAAGCAGCACCAGCACGAGCCATGTACTCTCAAGCCGCAGCGGAGTGAAGCCGAAGCAGTCGATATACAGCGCGAGCTTTGACAGCGCGACGACCGCAAACAGAACGCTTTCCGTCAGCAGCACCGCGCACATCACGAGATTCGCCCTACGCTCCCTGACCGGGGCCGCGCTCATCCGCGTCACCAGCCACAGCAGCACGAAGTTCAGCGCCATGACCCGGCACAGCTCGAAAAAGCCCTGCCGCGCATACTGCGCCACTGTCATATCCTCCGGCAGCGTCCGCGAAAATGCGCCGAAGAGATACCCGCCCTGCACCGCGAAGAACACCGCGTACACCGCGATGAAGGCCGCGAGACAGAAGCTCCAGACCCTCGCGGGGACGATGCGTATCTGCCGGAGCGCGGACTCCGCGCCCGTGCGCCGCTCGCCGATCCGCTCCGCGCTCAGCCGCGTGCCTCCGGCAATCAAGCCGAAGATGTACGCGCCGATCGGCAGGCTCAGCAGCAGGTCAAACAGGAAGTTCACGAGATCGACATTGTTTCCGAAGAAATCCGTCACCTGCCCAACGAGCTCACCGAAGCCCGCATCCGCGCTGCTCAGATGGTTCAGCGCACTGACCAGCAGCACAGCCGCCAGCAGCACGGCAAAAATGCTGCCCAGCAGCGCCGAGGTGCTGATCTTTTTCCCCTCGCGGCGCGGCCGCGACGCAAAATACCACCATGTCTTCACGCGCAGGAAAAAGTTTCCGAACGGCAGCAGGATGAAGCCGTTCAGCGCATCGAGCGGCAGGAAATGTCCGCTCCTGCCCTCAAGCAGCACCCCGGCGCGGCTCATCGCCCACCACACGGCAAAGATGTGCGCAAAGACGAAGGTCAAAAACTGCCCCCAGACCGCGCATGGCGCGAAAACATACGCGCACACCGACGAGACCATGCAGCCGAGCCAGACCCAGCTCTCCCATGCCCGCGGCCGCCCCGCGCACAGGTACTCTACCAACGCGATATATGCCGCCGCGAACACGAGCAGCCACAGGTCAAACGATGCGTGGAACGGGTCCCCTATATAGATATACGCCGCGGCATAGCTGACCAGCGCCGCGATAAGCTCCTTTTTCTCCGCACGGAACGCGGGTCTATTCAGATTTTCATCCACTTGGATCCCTCCTCCATGTATTTTTCGGGCAGGCCGCCGGCGCGTCCATCACGCATATACGGCGCCCGTTCATGCTGTGCCTCCGTCGTCGACAAACTCCAGAATGTCTCCCGGCTGACACTGCAGCTCATGGCACAGCGCCATAAGCGTCGAGAAGCGTATTGCCTTGGCCTTGTTGTTTTTCAGAATGGACAGATTTGCCGGCGTGATGCCGACGCGCTCGGCAAGCTCGCCCGCCGATATCTTCCGCCGTGCCATCATCACGTCCAGATTCACGAGTATTTCCATAGCCGCACCCCGGTTCAGATCGTGTAGTCCAGCTCATCCTTCATGCGGATGGCCTGCTGGAACACGTTCTTCACGATACGCACGATAAGCGCCATGAATCCCGCAGCGGCGGCAACGATGACGAACGGGACGTAGCACAGCGTGCTGACAAGGCAGATCGCCCCGGCCGCCGCACAGCACCAGCTCACGATGCGCAGGCAGCGCACATTTTCGGCGACGAACACCTCTCCCCTGCTGATGTTCCGCAGCAGGCTCCGCATCTGCAGCAGCAGTATCCAGCCGAATATGCTGCATAAATATACGGTCAGTATCATGCCCACGCCGTTCTGCCATGCCATTCCGCGCAGCCGGATATACCAGCCCACTATCCAGTATGCGCCGACATCCAGCGCCGCCAGAAGCAGCGCGAATACCGCCACGCAGACCCGCGACAGAATTATGCTCTTGTCCGTGCTCCAATTCATGCCTATCACTCCTTTGCAGCTCCAGCTTAGCATATCGGATATTGTTTGTCAATCATATTTTATCGAAAAACGATAAATTTATATGTCATCCCTGGAGCCGCATAAAAGCATCCCCCTCGCAAAGCCGTTCCAAAGGGCAAAGCCTGCGTCAGCGCGTTTTGTATGGGCAGTATAATTTACATAATTGTGTTAACATAATTATAATATATCGTCATATCGTCGATTTCGCTGCTCATTCGTACACCTGCACAGCCGTCGAAAAATTATGCTTGCAATTTTTCAGAATCATGGTATAATGAAAAGGCTTTTGGAGGGCTAGCTCAGCTGGTTAGAGCGTCCGCCTCACACGCGGAAGGTCAACGGTTCGAGCCTGTCTCAAATTTGATACTTTTCATCTTGACTAAGTACTGAAATTAATGTTTTCAGTGCTTTTTTGTATTTTTGAGGCATATTTAATTGCCCATCGTGGACGCGAATTGCTCAAAGCACACAAAAAAGCACACAGCATAGTCAAATTTCACTGAAAATGTGAAAGGACGGCTGTTTATGGCAACTATTATTCCTAATGAGAAGGGCGGCAAAATTGTCTCTTATAAATTCCGTGCGTTTCTTGGATGTGACGAAAAGGGCAAGCAGATTGCGCGCTATTTGACTTGGACTGTACCGGAGAATATGAGTCCGGCAAAGGGCAGAAGAGCCGCAGAAAAAGTTGCTGAGCTGTGGGAGAAGAAGGTACAATTCGAGTATGAGCAAGATGTACATAACCCTGAGCGAGTAAAAGCCCGCGAGATAGAACGCACAAGAACTCCGTTTTCACCGTTCGTTCTCAATGACTGGTTTCCTATCTGCATTGACAATGGGGAGCATAAGCCGAAAACAGTCTCGTTCTATAATGATACAGTCAAGAATATAGTCGCATACTTTGAAAAAATCCCGCTCCAACAGATAACGGCGATAGACATACAGAGATTTATTATTTACCTGCGAACAGAAAGAGGTTTTGCTCCGCAGACGGTACACCACCATTACAGAACGCTGAATATGATCTTCGCGTATGCGCAGAAGCAAGAGATTATTCTCAAAAATCCGATGGACAAGGTTGACCCGCCGAAGCTTGTAAAGAAACCGGTGGACGCATTTTCACCGGAAGCAGCAGCGACCTTTTTCTCTGTACTGAATGACTGCCCACTGGATTTCAGATGTATGCTGCACCTGATGATAACTACCGGTATGAGACGCGGCGAGTGCATCGGCCTGAAATGGCGGGACATTGATTTCAACAGCGCAGTCATAAAAATAGAGCGCAATGTGACCTATACGGCCAAAAGCGGCCTGACCGTCAGTACACCAAAAACCTCGGCGAGCCTGCGCACAATCCCACTCATGCGTACAGCACTGAATCTGCTTGAGAAGCTTCTTAAAGAGCGAGCCACAGAAAACCCGAACACGATTCTTGATGACAGTTTTGTTTTCCCCAGTGAGGCCGACATTTTCTCGCCGAGAGACCCGAACGCTGTGACGCATAGAGTGAAACGCTTTATGAAGTCGCATGGATTGCCGGACATGTCGCCGCACGATTTGAGACATAGCTGTGCGACCTTACTTCTGAGCAGCGGCGCGGACGTGAAGAGCGTACAGGAGATATTGGGACACACAAACGCAAGCACAACGCTGAACTTTTACGTCAAGGCTGATATAAACCAGATGCAGGCCGCAACAAGCAAAATGGCTGCCGTATTTGGGCTTTAAGACATAGAAATAACCCTGCTGTTCAGATTTTTTCCGGACGGCAGGGCTTTTTTACGCCTATTGCAGCTCAGACAGCTTTTTCAGCAGGTCGAGAGCAACTGGCTTAACAGATGGCGAGCAGGCATTGAACAGCTGCACCACCTTCTCATTTTGATATGTTGCAGCATTTGGGGATACGCTGTGGAACAATTCGCCGAGGTCAAGCCCAACTGTTTCGCAAATCTGACTCAACAGGTCAAGCGTTGGCCTGACATGTCCGTTTTCAATCTTGGACAGGTAGACAACAGTGATGTTTGCCTGTTCCGCAACGTATTCTTGAGTAAGTTCCGATTTCTTTCTCTGGTTTTTCAGCCTCTCGCCGATAACTCTGTAATCAAGCATGAATATCACCCAATTACAGTTTATCAACATTAAACGTCTATTATAATAAACTAATAAATTAACTTGATTTATTGATTTAATATATGTATAATATTCTCAGCTGACAAAAATAAAAATTGGGAGGAAAAAATTATGGCACTTGTTAAATGCCCGGAATGTGGGCGGGAAAATGTCTCTGATACCGCTCAATGCTGCCCAGAGTGCGGCTTCGGAATACATGATTATTTTGTCCAGCGACAGAATGAACAAATAGCAAAGGAAAATGCCGTATCAGCTAAGCAAAAAGCGAAAGTCCAGAAAGAAAAAGAAGCGGAAGAATTAGAGCGTAGACTAGCAAATATTAAATCTCCGGAAAAGCCGCGGAAAGGTGTATATATAGCAGGAGGTGTGGTTTGTGGAATGATTGGAGCGCTATGGATGACGCTGGCGTTATATGATGGGTTTCATTTTTTCAAGTTTTGCATTGCTGCCTTTTTTCTTGTTATGGCTTTTGCCTCACATTCAGCTTATAAAGATGCTGTATCTGATTATAATCTATCGCAAACAGATTTCAGTGCATACCAACAGAAAATAATTAGTGCTGAGGATGCGCGCAGGGCGGAGGAAGCTAGAATTGCATATGAGAAGGCTAAAAAAGCGACTGCGCCTGTAAAATGCCCTAAATGTGGTTCAACCTCAATTGCAACCGTAAACCGTGGTTATTCTCTTGTGTGGGGGGTTATTGGGAGTGGCAAACCGATGAATGTATGTCAGAAATGCGGGTACAAGTTTGACCCGAAGAAGGGATAAACAAAATGAAGAAAAAAATTATATGTGGTTCTTTGCTCTGCATCTTAGCTCTGCTTTTTGTAGGATGTGGATATAAGTCAGGTTCAGACGAAGCTGCAATTGAAGATATAAATGGTAATGTCGTTACAGTAGAATATAATGGTGAAACCTATACATGGGAAGCTGACGATGCAGGTCTTACCTATGGCGAATGTACCATAGACTACAAGTACAAAAGTACAGGGGACGAAATAAGCCCTGAAACGATAAAAATTCGAAGCATAACACAAAGCGAAGAGCAAAAGCGCAGCAAAGGCGCGTTGCGGAGTATTGAATTTGAATATAGTAGTTATTCAAAGCCATATGCGCCATGCAGAATTAAGGCAGATAGCTTTCAGGCCGTAGTAAACTATTGGGGTGATAGTACCACACACTATGAAGAGGTTGAGTTGCTTAATGAAAATGGTAGAAAAATCGGCGTGCAGAAAATAGATTCCTCTGGTACATATGATTTTTATCTGCAATGGAACGATATAAAAGGAACGGTGTCACTTTACGTTTCTTCTGTTTCCGGTGAATCTACTAGTGTGCATCGGTGTGAAGTGTGTAGCGATGCAGGTTGGCATAAATATAATAGCTTCACAGGGCAAACGGAATACTACTGTGACAAGCATTATAAAGAGCTAATGGCTCTGTTTGATGCTCTCAGCAATCCTTAACAGTAAGTGTCACAAATTATACGCGGCCACAAGGTTAATCCCAGTGGCCGCGTTTTTATTGGCTTCGGAAACCACCGGCTATGCCGGTGGAGGTATCCCGTAAAAAAGCTTTAGCTTCAAGCATCGAGCGAA
>CAKTNU010000057.1 GCA_934589325.1 uncultured Oscillospiraceae bacterium
GATTATACTGCGGTTGCCGCGGATGACGGCGCAGATCAGCACGTTCGGCTTGAGCTTCAGCGACTTGAGCGGGATGCCGATGCAGGCCGCGCCATCAGTCACGCGGAACTCCAGCGCCTCGACCTTGCCGTCGGCAAGGCGGTACAGCGTCTCCATGCTGCTGCCCATCGAGTCGTGCATCGCGCGGACATAGCGCGCGAGCTGCTGCGCGACCAGTTCCTTCGGCGTGACGATGCAGTCAAGGTCAGAGCTTTCGAGTATTTCGGTGAAGTGCTCGCGGTTGACCTTGGTGACGATGCTGCCGACGGCGCGCTTCTTCGCGTAGAGCGAGGTGATGATATTGTCGCCATCGTCGCCGGTGAGCGCGACGAACGCGTCCGTCGTGCGGATGCCCTCTTCAAGCAGGACTTCACTGCGCGTCGCGTCGCCGCAGACGATGTTCGCGCCGGGCAGGATATCGCACAGATGCTCACAGCGTTCGGGGCTGCGGTCGATGACGGACACGCCGATGCCGCTCTCCTGAAGCAGTCTTGTCAGGTACACCGCGATGCGGCTGCCGCCCATTATCATAACGTTGCGCACGGGCTTTTTATACTGCCCCATGGTCATGAAGAACTTGCGCAGTTCCTTTGTGGCGCCGGTGATGCTCAGACGGTCGCCCGCGTGAAGGGTGAATTCGCCGTTCGGGATGATCGCCTCGCCGCCGCGCTCCACGACGCTGACCAGCACCTTCGCTCCGCAGACCGAAGACAGATCTTTCAGCTTCATGCCGTCAAGCTTCCCGCGCTCACGCACGCGGTGCTCCACGATCTCAACGCTGCCCTTGGAGAAGGTATCGACTCTGGCGGCACTGGGGAAGCGCAGTATGCGCGCGATCTCCTTGGCGCACTCGTATTCGGGGTTTATGGTTATCGACAGGCCAAGCACCTCGCGCAGGAATTCCGTCTGCCGCAGGTATTCGGTGTCTCTTATACGCGCGATGACGTGCTTCGTGCCGAGCTTGCGCGCGGTGATGCCGCAGACCATGTTGACCTCGTCCTGCTGGGTCGCGGCCATGAGGAGATCGGCCTCCGCCGCGCCCGCGCCGAGCAGCGTCTCATGGTTCGTCGCGCTGCCCTCCACGCATATGACGTCAAGCTCGTTGGAGAGGTGGGTTATGGTTTCGGGGTTGCGGTCGATGACCGTGATATCGTGCCCCTCCTCGGAGAGTATTTTTGCAACAGAGTAACCGACCTTGCCGGCTCCTACAATAATTATTTTCATAACTTGCTCCTTGGCATAAAAAGTACGCAAAAACCTTTTATATTATATCATTTTCCCGCATTAAGGCAAGGGCAATTTGCCTTTTTGCCGGTCTGGAGCGCAATTCTCGCTGTGAGAGAGAGATTTTCGGTTTAAGGGCTGGTATTTTTTCTTGCAATTTTGTAGAATGAGACTGCACAAGGCCAAGTGACTTCATTATTGAGGAGAAAATATATGGAAAAGAAAACCATTGGCAGCTTCATAGCCGCCCTGCGTAGGGCGAACGGGCTTACGCAAAAAGAGCTTGCCGAAAAGCTCAACGTCTCCGACAAGGCGGTCAGCCGCTGGGAGCGCGACGAGTGCTATCCAGACCTGACAATGATACCCGCGCTGGCGGAGATCTTCGGCGTCAGCTGCGACGAGCTTTTAAACGGCGGGCGCATAAACAGCGTGGAGCGCCAGCCGCGGCAGGAGCAGAAGACCGCGAAGCAGATAGACTTCCTTATAAACCGTGTGCGCGCGAGCTTCGCCGTCCACTCGGCGGGGATATACGCGCTCAGCGCGCTCGGCCTGCTGGCGGCGCTTGTCTGCAACACGGTGTTCGACCGCGCGTATCTCGGCTTCTTCCTCGCATGCGTGTTCTATGTGGGCGGGCTTATGTGGCTTACGATGAAGCTCATCGCTTCGTTTTCCGCGCTGGTATACGAGACGGAGTCGCCGCTGCTCGACCGCGTGAAGGAGAAGATCGTCCGCGGCGCGGCGGGGAATCTGACCGGCGTACTCATTATGTTCGCCGCCGTCCTGCCGCTGATAGTCGTGGTGAACAGCCCCTACTACGGGCTTGATATAAGCGACTGGGCGAGATACGGCCTCGTCTTTGCCGGCATCGCCGCCGTTATCGGCCTGATGATATGCGTGGCAGTGCCGCGGATATGCACGGCGCGCGGCGTGTACGTGCCGGAGGAGATGACCGTGAAGGCCGACAAGCTGCGGCTGAAGAGCGCGCTGATCCTCGTGGCAGTGCTAGTCGTGACCGCGGCGGTGCAGATAGCGCTGAACTACGACACCAGGCTTTTTGCCGACTCCACCTCGTTTGACAACGTCGATGACTTCGTCACATTCATGGAGACGAAGCAGACCTCGGGCGGGTACAATGACGCTCCCGCAACTGCGGTGGAATACGACGCGCCGGCATATGATTCGAGACAGTGGCGCGAGCAGCACACCCATAGCATAGAAGCGCCGGACGGCAGCGTGGTATGCACATATATTCAGCGCAACGAAAACGTAGCCAGCATGAGCTTCACGTGGGTCGAAAACGAGCTTGTGAGCATAAAGGTTATAACCAGCGACCAACTGCGCGTGGCATGGCAGCGCCAGACGCTGATGAACGAAGCGTTCATCGCAGTATACATCGTTGAGGCCGCCGTCTGCCTGATCGTGTACCGGTCGAAAAAGAAGAAGATAGCGTAATAAGCGATTCTAAAACAACCACGGTTTCTGTTGAAACCGTGGTTGTTTTTCATGGGGCTTTATAGAGGATCACTTGATGTACTGCTTGTCGTAATTGCCCTGAATGCACTTTACCATGACGGTAAGAACATCGTTGAACGGGGTGGGGATACCAAGCTCCCTGCCGTACTGGGAGATCATGCCGTTGAGCACGCCGACCTCGGTCTGGCGGTGGTTCATCAGCATATCCTGAGCCATGGAGGGATAGTAGTCGCCCATGTTGTCGATGAAGTTCTTCAGGTGGGTGTTCATAAACTCATCCGCATCGAAGGGGCAGCCCTTCGCCGTTGCGACTGCGCAGCATTCGCTGACGACGCCGCGGAACAGCTGCATACCGTACTCGTCGTCCGCAACCTCAATTATCTTGAGTCTCACAAGCGCGCAGACGGTGTTGACGGTGCAGTTGATGATGACCTTGCGCCAGATGTAAGGCCAGTCGTCATCGTGGAACTCCGCAAGGCAGCCGCCCGCGGTGAACACCTTGGCCAGATACTCGCCCGCCGCATCGACGACCGCGTCGTGCGCCATGGGGCCGAAGTGGACAAGAAGACCCTTGACCTCGGTGCTGACGCAGCAGCCGGGTCCCTTCAGCGCGGTGCCGAGTGCGCCGCTGCCGACGATGATGCGGTTTGCCGGGAAGTGCTTCATCAGGATGTCGGAGTTGCCGAGGCCGTTTATCAGGGAAACGACGACGGTGTCCTTGCCTATGCAGGGCATCGCGCTCTTCACGGCGTTGTCAAGCTGAGTCGCCTTGGTGATGAAGATGACGATATCCATGATGCCGATGTTGTCGGCGTTGTACGCAGTTTTGAAGCCGTCAAGATGATACTTGGTGTCGGGGTAGATGATGAAGTCAAGGCCGTCCTTGGCGATCTTGTCCATGTGCTCCTTGTACATATCGACAAGCGTCAGATCGGCGCCGCCCTTTCTCAGATAACCGGCGAACACGCTGCCGGCTGCGCCGCAGCCAACTATTGCTATTTTCATTTTATTTTATCTCCTTAATCAGAATGCGCCTTCGCAGAACTTTGTGGTAACTGCGCCGGAAGCCGCGGAGGAAACGCTGTTGCAGTACTTCACGAGGTAGCCGGACTTGACCTTGAGCGGAGGTCTCTTCCACTCGGCGATACGTCTGTCTATCTCGGCCTGATCCACGTTCAGGTTGATGGTACGGTTGGGGATGTCAACGGTAATGGTGTCGCCGTCCTCGATGACGGAGAACACGCCGCCCTCCATGGCCTCCGGGGAGACGTGGCCGATGGCCGCGCCGCGGGTTGCGCCGGAGAAGCGTCCGTCGGTCAGCAGGGAGACAGTTTCGCCGAGACCCTTGCCGACGATGGCCGCGGTCGGGGAGAGCATTTCACGCATACCGGGACCGCCCTTCGGACCTTCGTACTTGATGACGACCATGTCGCCCGGTACGATCTTGCCGTCCAGAATGGCCTGTGCGGCCTCTTCCATGTACCAGAACACTCTCGCTCTGCCGGTGTGCTTCATCATCGCGTCGCACACGGCGGCCGCCTTGACAACACAGCCCTGAGGGGCGAGGTTGCCGTAGAGCACCGCGAGGCCGCCCTGCTTGCTGTACGGCTCCTCGATATGGTGGATGACGCTATAATCCTTGACGCTGCAGCCCTCAAGCTGCTCGCCGACGGTCTTGCCGCTGACGGTGAGGCAGTCGGTGTGGATGAGGTTTGCCTTGTTCAGCTCGCTCATCACCGCGTATATGCCGCCCGCGCGGTACAGATCGTCCATGTGGTGGTGTCCGTTCGGGCTGATCTTGCAGAGGTTCGGGGTCTGGAGGCTGATCTCGTCAAACTTCTTGAGCGGCAGGCTTATGCCAAGCTCGTTTGCGATTGCGGGCAGGTGCAGAGTGGTGTTGGTGGAGCCTGCGATCGCCATGTCGACGCGGATCGCGTTTTCGAGCGCCTTCTCAGTGATGATGTCTCTGGGGCGCACGTTCTCGATGACCTGTCTGACGGCGTTCATACCGGCGCGCTTTGCAAGCGCAAGGCGCTCGCCGTAGTAGGAGGGGATAGTGCCGTTGCCGGGCAGGGCGATGCCGAGCGCTTCGGCGAGGCAGTTCATGGAGTTTGCGGTGAACATACCGGAGCAGGAGCCGCAGCCGGGGCAGCAGTGCTGGGTCAGCTCCTCCTGCTCGGCCTCGGTCATGTCGCCGTTGCGAACCTTGCCGACGGTCTCAATGCAGGCGCTGTAATCGGACACGTCGCCCTTGTAGTGGCCGGTGGGCATGGGGCCGCCGCTGATGACGACGGCGGGGATGTTCATTCTGGCCGCGGCCATGATAGCGCCGGGGACGGTCTTGTCACAGCTCACGACGAGAACCAGACCGTCAAGGCCATGCGCCATGGTCATGGACTCGATGCTGTCGGCGATAAGCTCGCGGCTGGGCAGCGGGTACATCATGCCCTTGTGAGCCATGGTGATGCCGTCGCAGATGGCGATGGTTGGGAACTCCACGGGGATGCCGCCCGCCATGAGAACGCCCTGCTTCGCCGCGTCGGCGATGCCGCGCAGGTGGAAGTGACCCGGAACGATCTCATTGAAGGTGTTCACAACGCCTATAAGGGGCTTTTTGCCGATATTCTCCTGAAGATGGCCGGTGGCGTACAGGAGGGATCTTGCGTCGGCGTGCTCTACGCCGGTGTATATCTTTTCGCTGTTGAGCATCAGGCTTTCTCCTTCCCTGCTGCGGCTTCCTTCGCCGCGGCGACGATGTCGGAGACGGCGAGACCGAAAGCGTCAAGCAGCTCTGCCGCCTTGCCGCTGCGGGCATAGACGTCTCTGAGGCCGAGGCGCAGGACGCGGCACGGATGATAGTGGCATGCGACCTCGCAGATGGCGCTGGACATGCCGCCATAGAAGTTGTGGTCTTCGACCGCGACAGCGCAGTTGGTGCGGCTGAGAACTTCAGCAACGCCCTTGCTGTCGAGGGGCTTGATGGTGGAAACGTCGATGACGGTGGCGTTCACGCCCTCGGCCTTGAGCTGCTCCGCCGCCTCGATGGCGCGGTTCATAATAAAGCCGCTGGCGAAGATAGCGACGTCGTCGCCGTAGCGCAGGACTTCACGGATCTTGCCGAACTCGTACGGGGTTCCCTCCGGGAACACCTCAGGCTCTCTGCCGCTGCCGAGACGCAGGTAGGCGGGGCCGTCGAGCTTCATCATTGCCGCCGCGGCATGGTATGCCTGCTGTGCATCCGCCGGGCAGAGTATCTTCACGCCGGGCATACTGCGCAGGATGCCGACGTCTTCATAGAACTGGTGGGTAACGCCCTCGCGCTCGCCGCCGAGCATACCGCCGTTGAGGCCGATGAGCTTGACGTTGAGGCCGGGGTAAGCGACAAAGGTACGGATCATCTCGCAGGCTCTCATCGTGAGGAAGCCGGCATAGGAGACGACGACGGGCTTCATGCCGGTGGTAGCAAGGCCGGCGGCGATATCGACCGCGTCCTGCTCGGCAATGCCGACTTCGATAACTCTGTCGGGGAACTCTTCTCTGAACTTGGTGGCTCTCGCGGCCGCAACCGCGTCCGGGGAGATAAGGACTATTTTGTCATCCTCGCGGGCAAGCTCGGTGATGGCCCGCATAGCGGCTTCTCTTGTACTCTTAGTATTCATTCTTCAGCACCTCACATTTTGTCCCGGAGAGCTTCTCTGGCGATCTCTACTTCTTCGTCTGTGGGGACCTTCTTATGCCACGCGTTGTTGTCCTCCATGTAGGGGATGCCCTTGCCCTTCACGGTCTTGCAGGCGATGAGGGACGGGCGGTCGGTGACCTTCTTCGCTTCCTCGATGGCGGCAAGAATGGCGTTTATGTCGTGTCCGTCGATGCTCTGAACGTGCCAGTGGAAGGCTTCCCACTTGTCCTGCACGGGGTAAAGGCTGGAAAGCTCCGTGACCTTGCCGCCGGACTGGTGGTTGTTCAGGTCGGCAAAGACTATGAGGTTGCCCGCCTTGAGCTTTGCGGCTGCCATGGCGGCCTCCCAGATGATGCCTTCCTCTTCCTCACCGTCGCCGACGATGACGAAAACGTTGTTGTCGATGCCCTGCATACGGCAGCCAAGCGCCATGCCGAGGCCGATCGCCACGCCGTTGCCGAGGGAGCCGGAAACGGTGTCGACACCGGGGATCTTGTTCATATCAGGATGTCCCTGAAGGAAGCTGCCGAGAGAACGAAGCCCCTTCAGCTCCTCCAGCGGGAAATAGCCTCTGCGTGCAAGCGCAGCATACAGGATGGGGCAGGCATGTCCCTTGGAGAGGACGAAGCGGTCTCTTTCGTTCCAATGCGGATTCTTGGGGTCGAGTCTCAGCTCGTTAAAGAACAGAACGGACATGATGTCCGCTATGGACATGCAGGGGCCGGGATGTCCGTCCCCAGCGTCATGCACGGTCTCAACCACGTCAAGACGCAGCCGGTTAGCCATGCGGGATAGTTCATCAACAGTCATTATATTTGCACCTCCGTTAGTATGCCCTATGTAGGATGTTTAAATCATATCAACATGCCACGCTTTTGTAAAGCCCTTCTCGTTATTTTTTTCATTTTCGTTGATTTGACCATATTGCTTCCCCGAAAATTGTACATAATTATCTGTTAAGAACTCGTAAATCGTCGTTTTTCAGGGGCTTTCGGGAGGTTTTGTGGTGTCACACCCGCTTTTTCACCGCCAGAACATAGTTCACGCCCTTCGGCGCGCGCATATCGCCCCGGCACGGCGCGAAATACCGCTTCGTCATCTCCTCATCGTCGAGCTGTTCATAGATGAGGAAGCCGCAGTCGGCCAGCATTTTCTCCATCCCGGCGGCGGTGTATTTCGCCTTCATGCTCTCCCCCGCCACGCCCGCGAGCTGTTCGTTTCTGCGCGTCTCGCCTGAGCCGTCCGTCGTCTGGTAGTCGAAGCATATCGCGGAGCCGTCCGACCACAGGTCGGAGATCGACCGGAGCAAAACGCGGAAAGCTTTGCTGTCCAGATAATAGCTGAGACCGAGCAGGCTTCCGAAGGACTTGTCCCCCGGTCTAAAGCCCGCGCCGCGCAGAAGAGTTGTCCACCCCGCGTCGGTCAAGTCGCACGGGACATACTCCACCGCCGCTTTTTCCTCAATGCCGCTTCGCTCTATGCGCCGTTTTTTATTCTCGATCAGCCCCGGCTGATCCAGCTCGTAAACGCGCAGCCCCTGCACCGGCGCGCGGAGAGCGAAGGTGTCGTACCCCGCCGCAAACAGCACATACTGCCTGCATCCGAGACGCACTTCGTTCGTCAGGCACTGCTCCGCAAACGCGCTGCGGCCGAGCACGGACGGCGACAGCTGGCCGTCCACGGCGATTTTGAGCGCATCGTCGGCGCTCCCCGTGAAGCCCGGCGCGAAGAACCGTATCCCCTGCGCTATGTGCGCGGCAATCGCGTCGTAGTCGCGGGCCAGAAGCGCCGCGGCCGCGCTGTCGCCGAATATCGGCCTCTCGTTGGTCTTGTAATGGTACGCCCGCGCAAAGCAGCTTATTTTCGCCGTCAAATTTTCCATATTCTTCTCCTTGTTATTCGTTTGTACCGGCAGTCGAGCGCGCCTCCCGCCGGCCGTATTCTTATTACTATAAAAATCCGTTGATTTCAAGACTGAAAATTTTGCAGAAAATGTGGTAATATAAACACGCTGGATGAGGAAAAATTAATATTTGAAGATGAAAATCCACAGCCGACGATCGAACGTCGGCTGTGGATTTTTGTTATATGAACTTCCACCATCTTGCGCCGTGCGCAAGACTGTTCGGTCGCTCAAACACGAAGCTATCAGAATGTTTGTGCCGAAAGCTGCAAAAAGCTGTCGTCATTTCTTCGGCAGTTTCTTTCATACCGTTTTCCAGCCAGTAGATGTCATATTATAGAGTGCACCAGCGTAATAATACAGTTTCATTTCTGACGATTTGAAGCGGCATGAATAACCGCTCCCTTTCAGTTACTTCGCGCCGGTCAGCAGCTTGTCCAGCGGGATTCTTTCCGGGTATTTTCCCTCGGTCAGAATATCGCTTAAATATCTGTTGTCCAGAATCATATCATCCCGGATAAGCTGCCAGTTTGCCTTTTTCCTGAAAAACACCTTGAAGATCAGGAAATTCATAATCGCCCCGATTACCGGCGTGGTCATGCCGAAAGCCTCTGTATGAGAAAAATGGCAACCTGTCTCTGTTCGCTTTCCCTCAAAGGTAATAAAAGCTGTCTTCTTGTCGCTCTGGAAGACTATGCGGAAGTGGTTTTCGTCCTGTTCGCATTCTGTAATCGCGCCGGTCACATCGTAGTCCATCCCCATGACGATCTCGCGGAAGCGGATCTTGCTTCCTGCACGATAGTTCCCGTCATAGAGATTGCATTCGATGTGGT
>CAKTNU010000058.1 GCA_934589325.1 uncultured Oscillospiraceae bacterium
TGTTCGGGGTGACGGTGCCGGCCTTCGGAGACGGCATCAAGCCCTTAGGTCCGAGGATCTTACCGAGACGGCCAACAGTACCCATCATGTCGGGGCTGGCGATAACGGTATCGAACTCAAACCAGTTCTCCTTCTGGATCTTCTCGACGAGATCCATGCCGCCTGCGTAATCTGCGCCGGCTGCGAGAGCTTCCTCAACGCGCTCGGGCTTGCAGAAGCAAAGAACACGGACGGTCTTGCCGGTGCCGTTGGGAAGAACGATAGCGCCGCGGACCTGCTGGTCTGCATGACGGCCGTCAACACCGAGCTTGACGTGCAGCTCGACGGTCTCATCGAACTTGGCCTTGCTTGCGCTGATAACGAGATTCAGAGCCTCCATGGGATCATAGAGTGCCTGCTTATCAATGAGCTTTGCGCTCTCTTTATAATTTTTACCTCTAAACAATTTGTTTTCCTCCTAATAATGTGGTTGAGTCGGATGGATAAATCCTCCCACGTTAGGCGGCGGACTGCTTACCGCCGCATGAGGAGCGAGAATCTCGCTCGATCAGTCGCCAACGACGACGCCCATGGAGCGGCAGGTGCCGGCTATCATGCTGATGGCGGATTCGATGTCGGTGCAGTTGAGGTCGGGCATTTTCTGCTCGGCGATCTTGCGGACGTCTTCCTTGCTGATAGTTGCAACCTTGTCTCTCTGGGGAACGCCGGAAGCGGTCTCGATGCCGCAGGCCTTCTTGATGAGCAGAGCGGCAGGAGGAGTCTTGGTGATAAAAGTGAAGCTGCGGTCAGAGTACACGGTGATGACGACAGGGATCATCATACCCATATCGCCCTTGGTGCGCTCGTTGAAGTCCTTGGTGAACTGGCCGATGTTAACACCGTACTGGCCAAGTGCAGGACCTACAGGGGGAGCCGGAGTTGCTTTGCCGGCGGGAACCTGAAATCTAACGTATCCAACTACTTTCTGTGCCAATTTACAGCACCTCTTTCTTATTAGTCTTTAATTACTTCGACCTGATCGAGCTCCAGATCGACCGGAGTCTCTCTGCCGAACATGGAAACCACCACGCGGACTCTGTCCTTATCAGGCTCAAGCTCGTCCACGACGCCGCTGAAGCCGGCCAGAGGCCCGTCGGTGACACGGACGGTATCGCCGAGCTGGTAGTTCAGGACGATCTCCTTGTGTTCGACGCCCAGATCATATATCTCCTGCTCCGTCAGCGGGATGGCCTTGCCATCAGAGCCTACGAAGCCGGTTGCACCGCGGACATTGTGGATAAGATGCCAGCTTTCATCCGTGAGGATCATCTTTACGAGAACATAGCCCGGAAAAACCTTGCGTTCAACGGTTTTTTCCTTGCCGTCGGTGATCTCGGTGACGGTCTCAAGGGGGATGTTGACTTCTCTTATCAGATCAGTCATCCTGCGGTTTTCCGCAGCCTTCATCACGGCCGCGGCTACTGCGTTTTCATAACCGGAGTACGTATGAACAACGTACCATTTTGCGTCTTCCGCCATGTTATCAACCCGCCAGTGTAAGGAGCGCCTTGACCAGCGCATTCGCCAGCCAGTCGAAGCCCCAGAGAACTATTGCGGAAGCCACCATCATTACGACGGAGACGAGAGTGTTGTTGGTGAGCTGCTTGCCGGTCGGCCATACGACCTTCTTCAGCTCGCTCTTCATCTCGCGGAACCACTTGCCCACTCTCTTGAAGAAGCCGGGCTTGGTGTCGTCCTTCTTAACGGCGGTGACTGCCTTTGCGGGGGCAGTGCTGATTTTCTTTTCGTCAGCCATTTTCACGCATCCTTTCAGAAGTTACTTGGTCTCAACGTGCTTGGTGTGCTTTCTGCAGAAGGGGCAATATTTGCTGCGCTCCAAACGGTCAGAAGTGTTCTTCTTATTCTTGACCGTGTTGTAGTTCCTCTGCTTGCATTCTTCGCATCTGAGTGTGATTTTTACTCTTGCGCCTGCAGCCATTCTTTCGGCACCTCCTATTTTATTTACCCGCTGCTGCGGGCATTGCCTCCCTGTATTATAGACGCGAGCCGTCGTGCAGCAAAAAAGCGCACAAAAACTGACCTCTCGTCTGACAGGTAATACATACTATACCACAGCTCAGACAAGAGGTCAAGCTATTTTTCATCGAATTTTTGTTGGATCTACGGGTTTTTTCAGAACATTCCGAGGCTCTTGAACAGCATGCTCCAGCCAAATATCGTCAGCGGGCACAGTGCGCTCGTCACGACGACGATATCCCCCGCAAGCTCCGCATCTCCGCCCATCTGCTGTGCCATCGTGAACGAGGCAACGGCCGTGGAGGAAGCAAACACACCTATGAGCCCCGCGAACTCCACGCCCCTGAAGCCCAGCAGCGCGCCAATGGTAAGAAATATCCCCGGAACAAGTATGAGCCTGCCGACAACGGCAAGGGTCAAGGGAAAGATATGCTGCCGCATGCGGCCAAATTCAAAGAACGCGCCGAGCAGGAACAGCATCATGGGACTTCCGACCGCGCTCATTGACGATATGACCGATTCTATGAGCGCCGGCAGCTTCCAGCCGAACACAAGGAATATTATGCCGCAGGCGGAGCCGATTATCAGCGGATTTTTAAGTATGTCAAGCAGTATGTGTCCGATATTCTCATGATCCTCCGCATACAGCTCCAGCACCAGCACCGCAAGTGCATTATACGTCGGTACAACGACCGCCAGCATGACGGATACCGCGCCGAGGTCGGCGCCTTCGAGCAGACTGCCGGCAATAGGCATACCGATTATAACAAAATTGGACCGGTATATGCCCTGTATCACAACACTGCGCTGAGTCCGGTTCTTGATGCACAGCCGCGCAAGCAGCATGCTCAGCGCAAATGCCGCAAGCACGCCGCCCAAAGAGTATATCAGCAGTTTTGGTCTGACAGCACTCGACAGATCAGAGCTGTATATCTGCTTGAACAGCAGCACAGGCATAAACACGCGGAACATGACCGCGTTCATCTTTTCAACATCCTTGGCGCCGACAAGCCCCGTCTTGCGCGTCGCAAAACCGACCGCCATTATTGCCAGCAGCGGGAATACCGCGCCGAAGCATATCTCAAAATTGCTCATTTCACAGGCCTTTCTCTTTTTTGCAGGAAAATTCTATACCTTTACGCCAATTTAGTCAAGCCTTGCGAAAGCCGTGAAAGCGTGTTATATTTAGACAAACGAAAAAATTCATGGAGAGCTGTGCAAATGAGAATAATGGCAATAGATTTCGGCGACGCCCGCATCGGCCTTGCGGTGTCGGACGCGATGGGTATACTCTGTGGTGAGGCATGGACAATGGAGGAATGGAACATGGAGCGCGCAGCGCAGCGCATAGCCGAGGCCGCGAAGCAGTGCGGTGTCGAGCGGCTGGTTCTGGGGCTGCCGAAGAACATGGACGGCAGCGAGGGTCCTCGTGCGGAAAAAAGCCGCGAATTCAAGGCCATGCTTGAGGCTGAGTCCGGTCTGCCGGTCATACTGTGGGACGAGCGGCGCAGCAGCATAGAGGCGCACGCCATTCTGCACGCCAGCGGCAAAAAAGAGAAAAAGCACCGCAAAACCGTGGATGCAGTCGCAGCGAGCCTGATACTTGAAGGCTATCTAGGCAGCATATAAATTCAAGCCCCGGGGGATACTACGATGGAAGATATAATAGATGTAAATGCCATCACCAAAGAGCTATCGAAAATTTCGATAGGCTCTCTTGCGCTGGACAAGCTGATATCTGGCGTATTCGCACTGGCGGTATGCTTGCTGGGCATCTGGCTGCTCACGAAGCTGCTGGATAAGACGCTTGCAAACTCCAAGCGTCTGGACGGCGCACTGCGCGGTTTTATCCGCTCTGTCGTCAGGGCGGCAATGTGGATAATCACGGGCATAATCGTAGCTGACAGCCTCGGCATACCTACGACCTCGCTTGTAGCGCTGGTCAGTGTAGCCGGTCTTGCGCTGTCGCTGTCGATACAGAATATAATGTCCAACCTCTTCTCCGGCGTTACTCTGCTCATGGCAAAGCCCTTTACTGCTGGCGATTTTGTCGACATCGGCGGCAAATCCGGCACAATAAAAACGGTGGGCATGTTCTACACTGTTATGGACACCGTGGACAACACGGTCATAAGCATCCCGAACGGCGACGTGACCTCATCCTCGGTCGTGAACTACAGCAAGGAGCCGATGCGCCGCGTGGACATGCGCTTCGAGGCCGGCTATGACTCGCCGACCGATGCAGTCAAAGCCGCGATCATGGACGCAATACGTGCCGACGAACGGATATGTGCCGAACCCGCGCCGTTCATCGCAATAAGCGAATATAAAAGCAGCAGCATTGAGTATCTTGTCCGCATCTGGTGCAAAAACTCCGACTATTGGGATGTCCACTTCGGCATGAACGAACGCGTGCGTGAATGTTTCGCCGCGCACGGAATTGAGATGAGCTACGAGCACATGAACGTGCACATTATGGAAAAATAAATTCTGCCCCTCGATGCCGGGCGCATCGCCGCATTTTTTACAGAAACTTCTCCGATTAGCACTCATCCCCGCCTTTATTCTGCGCACTTCGGCACATACTTATCCTTGCAGCAAAAAACAGGCAGGAGGGATAAGATGGGCTTGAAAAAACTTATGATAACACTGGTTTTGTGTCCGGTGCTTGCGGCGGCGCTGGGTACTGCGGCCTTTGCTCAGGAGCTTCTTCTCGGCGGGCAGGCCGTCGGCATCCAGATAAGTACCCGCGGCGTACTTGTTGCGGGGCTGACGGAGATATCGACGGCAGACGGCGAGAGCTGTCCCGCCGGGGACGCCGGCATCTGCGCAGGTGATCTTATAGTCGGCGTCGGCGGCACGGAGCTCGACTCCGCGCAGGACTTTGTGAATGCGGTGGGTGAGCTGGACGGGCAGCCGGTAACCGTGACGGTCGAGCGCGGCGGTGTGACCGACAGCTATACCGTGCAGCCGGTGCAGTCAAGCGAAGGGCAGTGGATGCTCGGAATGTGGCTGCGTGACGGCATATCCGGCATCGGCACACTGACGTTTATCGACCCTGACAGCGGCGTTTACGGCGCGCTGGGTCACAGCATCAGTGACAGCGGCACGGAGCTTTTGGTCCCGCTGCGTGACGGCAGTATTACCGATGCGGAGATAGTCAGCGTGGTGCCCGGCAGCTCCGGCAACCCGGGTGAGCTTAACGGCTGTGCCGACGCCGGAAAAACGCTGGGCAGCGTTGAGCGCAACACGGAGCTGGGTATCTACGGCCATGTATTCACACAGATAGGCAAGGTCGTCGTGGAGACCGGCGAGATGCACACCGGCGCGGCCGCTATAATCAGCACCGTTAACGGCCGTGAGGCCAAGGAGTACGACGCGGAGATAAACCGCATATACAATGAGGCCGGTGGGCAGCGCATGATGCTGACCGTGACCGACCCCGAGCTGTGCTCCATGACCGGCGGCATAGTACAGGGCATGAGCGGCAGTCCCGTCATGCAGGACGGAAAACTCGTCGGCGCAGTGACGCATGTTTTCGTCTCCGACCCGACCAAGGGCTTCGGCATCGGCATTTATGACATGCTTGAAGCCGCAGGCATAAAGGAACAGGCGGCATAAAAGCAGTCCCACAGCAGAGGTTTCCGCTGTGGGACTGTTTTTATCGTTTTTTGCTTTCTATCAATTTCAATTTCTGCGCCCGGGTAAGCTGCTTTATCTGCCATTCCCGGCGCATGGCGTTCTCTCTGGAGTCCAGTTCCTCGCTGTAGGCAAGCACGACGGGCAGGTGTGAACGGGTATATTTCCCGCCGCGGCCGCTCCGGTGCGCCTCGATCCGGGCTTCAAGATCGTTCGTCCAGCCGGTATAGAGGCTGCCGTCCCCGCAGCGCAGGATGTAGACATAGTTCATCTCTGCACCTGGCGTATGTTTTTCTCGAACTTCGACCTCGGCCCCATTACCTCGTGACCGCAGCCGCAGCAGCGCAGGCGAAAATCCGCTCCGGTGCGCAGCACCTCCCACTGCTTGCTGCCGCAGGGGTGCTCTTTTTTCATTGTGAGGATATCACCGACCTGAATATCCATTATTCCTTTGCCTCTGCGCCTGCGCCCTTCGCGGGGTGCAGCTTTTTCTGAAGCCAATCCTTACCGTCAACATAGCGCGAGACGATAAAGGAGACGACATAGTCTCCGGCCGCGTTGACCATCGTTGCGGGAGGATCGACCAGATTGCCCAGTGCAAGAGCGACCGTGTAGGCAACGGCGAGATTGTCGGGGAAGAATATCGTGCAGAGCACGAGCTCTCCGGTACCGCCGCCGCCAGGGACGCCGGACATTGCGACGGAGGAGAACACCGCGACGATTATCGCGAGTATGGCTTCCTTGGTGCCAAAGTCCATGCCAAACATGCCGAACAGGAATGCGACCTTGATGATCGCGCTCATCGCGGAGCCGTCCATGTGCATCGTCGCGCCGAGCGGCAGGACGATCTCGCTGACGTCCTTGGAGATACCGGTATCCTCGGCAACTTCCATATTGGTCGGAATGGTCGCAACAGAGGAGCAAGTGCCGAAGGAAACGGCCGCGGGCTTGAGCAGGTGCTGGAACATGACCCTTGCAGCTCCCTTGCCGCCGCCGAAGCGGGCGTATATGGGCGAAGAAATGAGCATATACGCAAAGCACATCACGTAATAGATTATCAGAGTGCGGCTGTAGTCGCCGATGAGTTCGGGGCCGTAGTACGCAACAAGATAGGCAAAGAAGCCGAAGAAGCCGATGGGAGCGTAATAGGTAATGAGCTTGATGACCTTCATGAGGCAGTTGGTGAGGTCTGCAAGTATTTTTGCGGTAAGAGTCTCCTTGCCGCCGGCCATCTGCACACCAAAGCCGAAGATTATCGCCGCGATTATCAGCGGGAGTATCGCCTTGCGGCTCCACAGCTCTGCGAAGTCGGGCTTGGTAAAGAAGTTGATTATCATGTCAGCCACGCCAAGGGTCACGCCGACCTCGCCCTGCACCACGGGGTAGTCGCCCTTGACCAGCGGGATGCAGCGGCAGACTATGTACATAAGAACAGATGCTATCGCCGCCGTGACCATGAAGGTCGCTACCGTCACGCCGAGGACCTTACCGGCGCGTTTAACATTGCCCATGTTCGCGATAGCGGAGGCGATGGAGCAGAACACCATCGGCACAACGACGCAGAACATCATGTTTATGAACACGGTGCCGAGCGGTTCGAGGCAGGTGGCGCCCGGCCATACCGCGCCGACAATGCAGCCCGCAATTATGCCGGTGAGCATCGAGAGTATGAACCAATAGTCTTTGATGAAGCGTCTGGATCTGGACATGACAGGTTCTCCTTTTAATACGAAATTACGTTATTATTATATTGCGAAATTATGCAATGTAAATTGTTCCGATTGCTTGAAACATTGCAAAAAATGCGGTATAATACGGTCAAGTTATACGGTGGGGGTGAAATATGGCGAAAACAGGCGCGTTTGAACGCGAGGGATACCTTCGCGAGAACTATCATTACTTTCATCTGCGCGATACGGCCGGGCAGGAGAGGGATTTCCACTTTCACGAATTTGACAAGATAGTGCTGCTGATCTCCGGGCGCGTGGACTACTTCGTCGAGAGTGAGGTATACTCACTCAAGCCGTGGTCTCTGCTGCTCGTAAAGCACCATACGATACATAAGGCGCTCATCGACAAAAGTGAGCCGTATGACCGCGTGATAATCTACCTTGACCGCAAATATTTTGAGCGCATCTTCCCGGACGCCGGGATAATGGACAGCTTTGACGCCGCCGATCGGCTGGGGCGGCATCTGCTGACTCCTACCGAAGCGGAACGCGCCGAGCTTGAGCGCTGCCTGCGCGAATATGAGCAGTACGGCCGCGAGGATGGGGCGAGCGCGCAGGCGCTGCGCGACACGCTTGTAATGCAGCTGCTCATCCGCATCCGCCGCATGACCGACAGCGGCGATGCCGACACTCGGCAGCTGGAGCTGCAGTATGACCCGAAAATAGCGCAGGTGCTGTCGTATATCAATGAAAATCTATGCGGAGAGCTGAGCGTGGATGCACTGGCGGAGCGCGTTTTTCTGAGCAAATACCACTTCATGCGCCTTTTCAAGGCGCAGACAGGCGCGACCGTGCACACATATGTACGCCAGAAGCGTCTCGTGAACGCGGCGCGGCTGATCCGTGAGGGCACGCCCGCGACCAAGGCCGCGCTCGACAGCGGATTTGCGGACTATTCCGCATTTCACCGCGCTTTCCGCGAAAGCTTCGGCATCAGCCCCGGAAAACTCAAAAAATAGTATTCAGCTTTCCACTTGGAAAAGCAAAAATGACCGCAGGATCGGCTCCTGCGGTCATTTTTATTCGCTTATTTTTACTTTGCCAGCGCGCAGGCGGTACGGGCCGCGAGGCGGGCATTGTTCAGCACGAGCTGGATGTTGCTCTCAAGGCTGTCGCCGCCGGTCAGTTCAACGACGCGGGCAAGCAGGAACGGAGTGGTCTCCTTGCCGTGTACGCCCTGAGCCTTGCACTCTGCGAGTGCCTGCTCTATCGCCTTATCGATGACTTCCTTGTCCATCGAGTACTCCTCGGGGATGGGGTTGGTGACAAGCATGCCGCCCTTGAACTCGAGGCCGCGCTGGGCGCGGAACATCTCGGCCAGCTCCTCGGGGCTGTCTACACGGTAGTCGACGCTGAAGCCGCTCTTGCGGGTGTAGAATGCAGGCAGCTCACCGGTGCCGTAGCCGATGACGGGGACACCCTTGGTCTCAAGATATTCAAGAGTCAGCCCCAAGTCAAGGATGGACTTTGCACCCGCGCAGACGACCATAACGGGAGTCTGTGCCAACTCTTCAAGGTCGGCGGAAATGTCCATGGTGGTCTCCGCGCCGCGGTGTACGCCGCCGATGCCTCCGGTCGCGAATATTTTAATGCCGGCCATGTGCGCGATTATCATCGTGG
>CAKTNU010000059.1 GCA_934589325.1 uncultured Oscillospiraceae bacterium
TGCCGCGGTTGTACCAGTTGAAGTTCAGGGACTTTCCCTCCAGACGCGGAACATTTCCGCGGGAGTCGTCACCGGCGACGGGACGCTCGATCTTGATGACCTCGGCGCCCATGTCGGCGAGCATGGCGGTGCAGCAGGGACCTGCGACGTTGTTCGTAAAGTCGACAACGCGGATACCTTCCAAAACTTTCTGCATTGTTATTCTCCTTTTTATAAAAATATAAATTAGGAAACCTTTTTATGGGGTATATGCGGTTGAGGCTGTGTAGGATATTTATATTGTTCAGGGTTTAGCCCTTACGCTTTTTTATCTCGGCTATCACGGCCGGAACAAGGGTCTTGAAGTCGGCCACTGCGCCGTAGTGGGATATATCGAAGATAGGCGCGGTGGAGGACTTGTTGATGCTGACGATGCGCTCCGAATCGCGCATGCCTATCTGGTACTGCACGGAGCCGGATATTGCGGCGTTGATTATCAGCTTGGGCTTCACCGTGGTGCCGGACTGACCGATCTGCCTGGAATGGGGCAGCATACCAGCGTCAACAAGCGGACGGGAGGATGCCAGCTCGCCCCCGAGGAGCTCTGCGAGCTCTCTCAGCGATGTCAGCTCCGTTTCGTCTTTGACGCCGCGTCCGCCGCTGACGATAACCTCCGCCTGATCTATGGGAGTGCCGGTGACGGCCTTTTCCTCGACGGAGAGTACCTCATATGCCTCGTCGCGCTCGACCGCGACCTTCTCTGTGATCACCTTACCGCTGCGGCTGTAGTCAGGCTCCAGCGGGGTGAATATCTTCTGACGGACGGTCGCCATCTGCGGCCGCTCCTCAAGAATGACTATGTGCGCGAGAATGTGCCCGCCGTATGCGGGAGTGGTCTGGTAGAAAACGCCGTCCTCGTCATAGCCGAGGTCGATAGCGTCGGCAGTCAGACCGGTGTGCAGGTCGTTCATGAGCCGGGGGGCGAGGTCACGGCCAAGCTCCGTCGCTCCGTAGAGCAGGATCGAGGGCTTATACTTCTTCGCAAGCTGGCTGAGAGCCTGCTGGTAGGGTCTCGCGGAATACTCGGCAAGCGCCTCGTCCTCCGCCAGTATTACCTCGTCCGCGCCGCGTGCGATAAGCTCCGGGGCAAGCCCGGCGACATTCGCGCCCAGCAGGACGGCGGTGATGTTCTCGCCGTTGTGTGCCTTAAGCTCCTGAGCCTTGGCAAGCAGCTCGAACACAACGGGCTTTACGGCTCCGTTCTCATGCTCGGCAAATATCCAGATGCCGCTGAACTGTTCGTTTTTCATGTCTGCCTCCTTTTCTCAGATAAGGCGCTCGTTTTCGAGCATATCGACAAGCTGTGCCGCCATTTCCTCAACGCTGCCGGTGAAGTAAACGGTGTCGGCGCCGCGCTTCTCGGGCTCAAAGACCTTCTTGGTGGAGGAGGGGGAGCCGGGCATGCCGGTCTCGTTGGTGTCGGCGTCGATATCTGCGGCCGCCCATACGGTGATGGGCTTGCGGTTTGCCTTCATGATGTTGGGCAGAGTCGGGTAGCGCGGAGTATTTATCTCCTTGCATACGGTGACGAGCGCGGGGAGCTTTGCGCGGACGCGCTCGCTGCGGCTTTCGAGAGCTCTGGTGCATACGACCCAACCGTCCTGTATGTCTACGGAGTCGGCAAGGGTTATCTGCGGGATGTTCAGGAAGGACGCGGTCGCGGGGCCGGTCTGCGCGGTGTCGCCGTCAATGGCGTGACGGCCGAACAGCAGCAGGTCGTAGTCACCGATCTTCTCGGCTGCCTTTGCAAGGGTGTAGCTCGTTGCACGGGTGTCGGCGCCGCCGAAAGCGCGGTCGGAGAGAAGATAGGCTTCATCGCAGCCGAGTGCCAGCGCCTTTTTCAGCACCTCCTTGGCCTGCGGGGGACCCATCGTAACTGCGCAGACAGTCGCGCCGTACTTCTCCTTGAGCTGCACCGCCGCCTCAACTGCGTTTGCGTCGAGGGGATTTATCGTGGTCTGGACGCCGTCGCGCTTGAGATTGCCGGTTTTCGGGTCAAGCTTTACGTCGTCGGTGTCGGGTACCTGCTTAACAAATACAAGAATTTTCATGGTTCTTCCGTCTCCGTTTATCAGGTGTAAATAATGTCTCCGGAAATTATCTTGCGCTGGATCTGGTTGGTTCCCTCAAAGATCTGGTATATCTTTGCGTCGCGGAAGCGCTTCTCGACCGGGTAGTCACGGCAGTAGCCGTAGCCGCCGAGGATCTGTACGGCGTCGGTGCAGACCTGCATGCCGGCGTCGGAAGCAAATACCTTTGCGGCGGAGGCAAGGCGGGTGTCGGTGATGCCGGCGTCTGCGCACTTGCAGGCGTGCCATACCATCTGGCGTGCCGCTTCAAGCTTGATGTACATATCGGCCAGCATGAAGGAAATGCCCTGGTTCTTGCAGATGGGCTTGCCGAAGGTCTCGCGGGTCTTGGAGTATTCGACCGCGCACTCGTATGCGTACTGAGCGTTGCCGACTGCGCCTGCGCCGGAGGTCGGACGGGTGTAGCCGAGGGACTTCTTGACGACCTCCATGCCCTGACCCTCGCCGCCGATCATGTTCTTGAGCGGTATGCGGACGTCCTCGAAGATAACGTCGTTGGTGCAGGAGGTACGGTAGCCGAGCTTGTCCTCGTGCTTGCCGATGGAGATGCCCGGAGTGTCACGCGGGACGAGGAAGCAGGAGATGCCCTTCGCACGCAGGGAAGGATCCTTGGTCGCGAACAGAGTGTACATGTCGGCGACCTCGCCGTTGGAGATGAAGCCCTTGGTGCCGTTGATGATAACGCTGTCGCCGTCAACGACATAGGTGGTGCGGATAGCCGCGGAGTCGGAGCCTGCGTTCGGCTCGGTCAGGGTGAAGGACATTGCGCCGCCCTGGGTCAGGATATCTGCCGCGAGCTTCCAGTGGTATTCGGTACCTGCGACCTTGATGGGGACGATGCCCATGTATGCGCCCGCAACAGTGCCGGAGAAGCCTGCGTCGCCGCGGGCGAGCTCTTCCTTGATGAGGGAGTAGGTGAATATGTCGCCGCCGGCTCCGCCGTATTTCTCAGGGAGGGTGAAGGTCGTCAGACCAAGGTCACAGGCTTCCTTGTAAAGCTCGGTCGGAAACTCGCCCGTTATGTCACATTCCTTGCAGACGGGAATGATGCGCTCATCTGCAAACTGGCGGACCATCTGCTGGATCTCTCTCTGCTCATCGGTAAGAAGATGATAATAATTCTGCATGTTTTTCCTCCTTGGATATATATTTACGGCGAATATCGCCGGGTTTAACAAATTCAGGTGCTGGGTTATATTTTGATTGACCGAACCGTGCGCTCCTGGCATCCGGCCGTCGGCGTGTGATGATCTAAGGACCGCAGCCCCAAAGCCTTGGTTTATCAAGGCTTTGGGAGCGCGGCTGCATTTTGAAGGGGATCAAAATGCATAGGGGAGTAAGAAAATAAGGAATTAAGGAATTATCTCAGTACGGGAACAGCTTCATGAGTATGGGGTAGGCGAGAGTGAAGTACATGATTATCGCCCAGGTATTTACGATAAAGCCGTACTTTATCTGGAAGCCGACTCTTGTCCAGCCGCCGCCGGAAGCAAGGCTTGCCGCCGGGCAGCCGCTCGGGAAGGTGAAGGAGCTGTTGCAGCCTGCCGCGATGAGCAGCGCAACGACTATCGGGTTCACACCCGGCACGGTCAGCGCGATGGGGATAATGACCGCGTACATGGATGCGGAGAGGGTGTTGGAAATGAAGTCGGTCATTACGGTGATGAAGATGATAACGACCAGAACGAATACGTGCGGGGACAGACCGCTCATCAGCGGGCTGACGACCTTCATGATCCACGCGGACACACCGACGGTGTCGAGACCGAACACGAAGCCCATGCCCATAACGGTAGCCATCATGAACACGTTGCCCCAGGGCAGACGCTTGCAGCAGTCCTTGACGTCGAGCATCGGCTTTCCGTCATAGCTTATCAGCGCAAGCACGCCGACGGCGACCATTGCGGGGGCAGCGGAGCCGAGGGAGCTCATCCACTTGGACACGCCCTGCAGACTCGGGATAAGACCGATGACGTCGGGGAAGCACCACATGATGATAACTGCGGCGTAGACGATCAGAGCGGTGACCTCCTGCTTGCTCCAGGGCTTGAGAGAGGCCTTAAGTGCGTCGATGTCAAGATGCTTGAGCTTCTCGACGTCGGGGCGGATGATAAAGCGGAGTATCAGCATCCAGCCGATGAAGAAGCCTGCGCCGGCCAGAAGGAAGCCGAGGGTGTAGCGGGTGTAGGTGATGGTGATGCCGAAGTCGGCGGCGATGTACTCGAAGATCATGGGAATGAGCACATGGGAGATAGGCGTATAAGCCATCGCGCCCTGCGCGACCCAGAAGATACCGATCATCATAGCCTCAACAAGACGGTCGCCCTTCTTGTAGCCGGTCATGCGGAAGATCTCCTCGGCTATCGCCATGAACATAACGGTAATGGCGGAGCTGGTGGAGACAAGACCCATCAGCAGAACTGCGAGGAAGAACATTGTCAGCAGTCTCCACGGACGGCCGCGGTTGCGCTTGCGGGTGATGAAGAACAGCGCGAAGCGGCGGGAAAGTCCGGTGTCCGCGAGGACCATGTTCAGCAGGAACGCGCATATGAGGAACGGGACCATCGAGTTGCCCCAGGTCTTGGAGAACAGCGTGCCCGGAGTGGTGACGCCGGTGAAGCAGATAAGACCGAGGACGAACATGCTCGGCCAGCCTATATCAACGCGGATCCACAGATACAGGGTGCCGAAGAAGAAGCCGAGGACGCCCATACCGGATTTGGTTATGGGCTCCGGAGCGGGAAGAATGACCTGGAAGAAGAGGTATATACCCGCGAATACTGCCGCGTCTACCCACGACGCACGTTTTTTGGGGGTTGCGGTTGAAGCCATTGCTGCGCCTCCATTTCTGTATATAAAGAGATATTATGTTTTAGTTTGCGCTTATCCGGTGATGCCTCCGCGCAGAATGTTAAAATTTGCGCAAATTCGGATAAAAACAGCGGCTGCTCCTGTAGGGGAGCAGGGCGTGTCTTATTTGCCCTTGAACTGGGGTCTGCGCTTTTCAAGGAAGGCGGTAACGGCCTCGGGGAAGTCCTCGGTAAGCTCGCACTCGCCCTGCGCGTCTATTTCCGCCTGCATCGCGTCAGCGTATGCGGCAAACTGCACGCGATTTATAACCGTCTTGATGCCGGCATAGGCGACGGAGGGACCGGAGCTGTATTTCTTCACGTACTTCATCACGCGCTCCTCAAGCTCCTCGGCGGGGACGGCCTCGGTGAAAAGACCCCAGTCGGCCGCGTCCCTGCCGCTGAAAAATCTGCCGGACATGAACAGATCCTTTGCGCGGGTGGTACCGACGGCGCGGGTGACAAGGCAGGCGGCGCCGGAATCAGGCACGAAACCGATGTTTACAAAGGAAAATGCGCACTTGGAGGTCTCCGAAATGATCTGGAAATCGCAGGACAGCGCCAGCGAGATGCCGGCGCCCGTAATGGCGCCCTCGATCCATGCAATGACGGGCTTTTTCACGTTGAGCAGGCGCAGGTTCGTTTCCGCACCGACACGGCATACCGCACGGGTGCCGCGGATACCGGCGTCGATACGGGCCTTCATTGCGTTGAGGTCGCCGCCGGCGCTGAAATTCCCGCCGGCGCCGCGAATGACCACTGCGCGTATCTCGTCGTCGTAATCGCACAGGTCGAAGCACTCGCGCAGCTCGCGATGCGTGTCGATGTTTATCGGGTTGCGCTTCTCGGGATTGTTCAGAGTGATGTAGCCAACGGAATCTCTTTTCTCAAACTTCACGTTTCTGAACTCCATTTAAGTTTCTCCTCTCAAAAAATATATAACAGGGGCTCTTATTCCCATAAAGCCGTATCGACCCGCCCCGCGGGGAAAAGTTAGTGCAATATATACAAATTTGCAAAAAATTCAAGGCAATTTGTAAAAAATTCTAATAAAATAAGGTTTGAAAATTACTGTGGCATTATGATATAATCTTATTAAGAATTTAACAATAATCAGATTGTTTCAAAATTAACACGCATTTTAAGATATTCTTGTGTAGACTGCAATAATAAAATGTCTGTTTACAGATAAAATATCTGTTGTAGCCCGTAACTCTGAGTTGTTTGCGAAAATGCGCGTTGTGGTATAAAATTTTAACAATCTTAATGATCTTAATTTTTACTGCAAATGTGCGGCATAACGTGCAGAGGAAGGGGACAGGTTCAAGTGGAGATAAATCAGGTATATTATTTTCTTGAGATTTGCAAGACCGGCAAGATGTCGAAGGCTGCCGAAAATCTGCATATAACGCAGCAGGGCTTGAGCGTGTCCATGCGCCGTCTCGAGGAGGAGCTGTCCTGCGACCTGTTTTACCGCAAGTCGAGCGGGCTTGTGCTTACCGATGACGGGCAATTTTTCAAGACCGAGGCGGAAAAGATCGTCAGGCACTTTGAAAAGATCAGAACGCATTACGCCGAGAAGCAGCAGAACAAGACCGCTCTGAGCGTCGCCGTTACGGACAGCATCATCGTCCGTCTGCCGATAAAGCTCCAGCGGCTGTTTATAAACGGCAACGACAATTTTGTCGTGAACCTTGTCGAGACCTATTCAAAGCCCTGCGCCGACGCCGTGGCGGAGAGCGAGGCGGACTTTGCCGTGATCTACGGCCGCTTCCGGGACGATGTGCTGGAATACAGGACGCTCGATAACGTGCAGCAGGTCATCATCGTGAATAAGGATCACCCGCTTGCGGGAAAGCGGGAGGTCTCGCTGGCGGAGCTGTCGGGGCAGCCCTTTGTTGCGCCGGATAAATACAGCTGGCCGCGCATTGTCATGGCAAAGCTATTCGAGGAGCACGGCGCGAAGCTCGATATCGTGTATGAGTGCAACCGTCCGCGCCAGACGATAGACCTCGTCGCGAACAACCCCAAGCTCGTCGCACGGACGATAGAGCCGGAGATAACCGCGGCAGACCTTGAGTCTGTGAGCGTGCTGCGCCTGAAGGACGACCCGTTTGTCCTGCCGATAAATCTCTGCTATCGCAAGGATGCAATGCTCAATCCCGCAAAGCGCGAGTTCCTGAGCCTCATACTCGGAGCGTATGACGTGTAACAAGCGATAACGAAAGCCCTGCCTTCCGGCAGGGCTTTTTCAGACTATCAAAGAAAGTCTCGCAGAGTTCGCGCCCGCAGGCGCACGGTGAGTGCTCTGCAGCGAGCCGCCGCCCCTTCAGCCGAGAGCCCAGCGCAGCGGGTCTCGGCTGAGAGCACCACATAACTCCCCCCATGCTCTCATATACTCAAGCAAGAGAGTATGGGGAGTGGTTTAAATGGATACAAATATTGAGCAGCGCGCCTGTGATCTGGCGGTGTACATCATCGAAAACAAAGCCACCGTCCGTTCCGCGGCGAAGGAGTTCGGCATATCCAAATCCACCGTACATAAAGACCTGACAGAGCGCCTGCCGCGGGTGAATCCGGGACTGTATGGGCAGGTGCGTGCTCTGCTGGACATAAATAAGGCCGAGCGGCACATCCGCGGCGGCCTTGCCACGCGCAGAAAATACCGCGGTGCGGCCGCGGACACATAAACATAAAAGCCCCACAGGCTCTTCCTTCCGGAAGAGTATGTGGGGCTTTACCTGTCAAAGAAGCTCTTTGAGCTTCTTTGACAAAGGGCTGCACTGCGCTGCGTGCCTCGGTCGTCCGCCTGCGGCGGACGATTCGACACTGCGCTCCGTGAGAAGTATTTTCTCCGACGTACACGCCGCCGGAGAAAGTGTATCAGATATATTTTTTGCCTGCGGGCAAAAAACTCTGCAAGGCTCTGAAATAGTTGACCCCATACCCTTCCCTTGGGAAGAGTATGGGGTCTTGTCTGTGCAGAAAAATTTATGGAGGAGATGTGGAAAGCAAAATTACGGGCGCTGATCCCGGCGCGTGATCACTTCACGCTGAACAGGATGTCGCCGTAGGACGGGTACGGCCAGTACCTGGCGGCGGTATGGGTCTCGAGCTCGTCGACGACGATGCGCAGCTCGTTCATGGCGGCGAACACCGTATCCTTGTAATACTTCGCCTGCTCGAGCGTGCCCTCGATGTCCTTCACGCCCATGACCGCGTACTCAAGCTCACGCGTTTTCTTCACCGCGGCGGCGGTCAGCGCGCTTATTCTCGCGGCAAGCTCTGTCTCAAAGCTGCAGTCGATGTCGCTGCCGAGAGACTTCTTGGCCAGCGCCGTGTCGGTCAGCTCCTTGGAGTAGGCGCTGACGGCGGGCAGGATGTCTCTCCAGACCATGTCGAGCATGGTCTGCGCCTCGATGTGCAGCACCTTGCAGTAGCCGTCGAGCTTTATCTCGTAGCGGGCGTGCAGCTCGGCGGGGGAGTAGACGCGGTGCCGCGTGAACAGCTCCACGTTCTTGTCGGCGAGGTAGTAGGGGACGCAGTCGGGAGTGGAGCGCAGGTTCAGCAGCCCGCGGCGCTCGGCCTCGTGTATCCACGCGTCGTCATAGCCGTTGCCGTTGAAGATGATGCGCTTGTGCTTTGCAATGACGGATTTTATCAGATCGTGCAGATCGGCCTCGAAATCGGTCGACTTTTCGAGAATATCGGCGTACTGCCGCAGCGACTCGGCGACGGCGGTGTTGATGACGACGTTCGCGCCCGAGATGGACGCCGAGGAGCCGAGCATGCGGAACTCGAACTTGTTTCCGGTGAAGGCGAAGGGAGATGTGCGGTTGCGGTCGGTGGTGTCCTTCGGGAACTTCGGCAGCACGTGGACGCCGACCTTGATGAGCTCCTTCTCCTT
>CAKTNU010000060.1 GCA_934589325.1 uncultured Oscillospiraceae bacterium
CGCCGAAGCTCTGGTACACGGGGCTGATATCCTTCTCCGCGTCAAGGCCGTATGCGCCGAGCACGTCGACCGCATTGAAGTAAACGCCGGAGCCGAGAGCGCCGATGGAAACGGTCTTGCCCTTGAGATCGGCAACAGTCTTGATGTCGGGGTCGGTAGTGACTATCTGCACCTGCTCCATGTACAGGGCGGCTGCGACGGAAAAGCTGTCGACCGCGCCGGACTCTGCAAAGAGGTTGGTGCCGGAGTAGGCGTAGCTCATAACGTCGGACTGGCAGAAGCCAAGCTGGACCGCACCGGAGTCAAGATCCTCAATGTTGGCCTGCGAGCCGTTGCCGACGACAGCAGTGATCTTGAGATCGGTATTATTGGAGACATACTGAGCCAGAACACTGCCGAAAGCATAATAGGTACCTGACTCACCGCCGGTAGCAAAGGTCAGACTCTCGCCGGAGCTGCTGCCGCAGGCGCACAGCGAAAGAACGATACATACCGCAAATAACACAGCAATTACTTTTTTCATTTTATTTACCTCCGGAAATATAGGCTCAGGCGCGGAAGGTGTATAATTATTTATGTAGCTCAGCCTTGTTTTACGCCCTTGTGTGCGTATATAATACAACTAAAAGATTAACTTTGCAATAGTAAATTGCTAAATTTACGTTTTTTATTAAAATATATAACTTTCGCGGGGCAGGTTTTGTGCAAAAAAGATATGAAGTTTAATATAAAACTGAATAATGATGAATTTTTAACGATTTTTGGCCCGAAATATGCATTTTTATATTCCTTTCTCGGGCATTTTCCGACATGCTGTCCGGTTTGACTATTGACGTGCGGCGTGCTATACTCGTCCCGATACAGGAAGGATATGTCTGAAAATGGATTTTAGTTTGCTGAAAAGTTTTATAGCTGTCGCCGAAGAGAAGAGCTTTTCCGAAGCGGCCAAGCATCTGTTTATATCACAGCAGGCTCTTAGCAAGCAGATAGCAAAGCTGGAGGAAGAGTTGGACACCTCTCTTTTCGTCCGCAGCCGCCCGCTCGGGCTGACGCCGGACGGCAGGCAGTTTTTGCAGACCGCAAAGGGTATACTCCGGCTCAAGCGCCAGTATGAAGAAAATTCGAGCAAGAGCCTCGCAGGGTCGCACGCTGTCCATGTCGGCATCGAGCACACCGTCGCCCGGGCGATACTGCCGCACGTTCTGCCGCACTATCTGCATGAGCACGAGGATACCTACGTCCGCTTCAGCGAGGAATCACCGGAGGTGCTGCAGAAAGCCGTGTCGCACGATGGGGTCGACCTCGTCATCGGTACGCTGAGCAGTACGCCCGACACGTATGAGACCGTGCCGCTGTGCCAGAAGGATCAGCTTCTGGTCGTACCGAAGCCGATACTGCACGAGCTTGCCGGAGAAAATTATGATTTTGTCCGCGCAGAATTTGCGGAGGGCGCAGATCTGAGCTATTTCGAGAGTGCGCCGTTTATAAAAATACCGCGCCAGTCCTCCGGCGGACGGGCGCTGGCGAGCTACCTCAAATATTACGATATCAATCCGCAGTTCGTATGCGAACTGACGAACATCGAAAACGCGTTTCAGCTTGCAAACGGCGGACTCGGCGTTTTCATCTATTCCAAGCTGTTCTGGGACATGCTCGCGCCCGAGCTTCAGAGGGATTATCTGAAAAACATCGACATCTTTCCCCTCCCCCTGCTGCCGGACATTGAGAGCGTCTGCGCGTATTATCATCGTGAGACCGGACTGCACGGGACCACGAAGGAGCTGTTCGATACGTTCGTCGGCTTCTTTGAGGATTACAAAAAAGGCATCATATGGGATAAATAAGCGTCGAAAAGGTACGGAGCTCCAACCCGAGAGGTTGGAGCTCCGTACCTTTTTCACAAATCAGAGAAGCGCCTTTATTTTAGCAGCTATATTCTCCGCCGTCAGGCCGTATTCCTCGAACAGCGCGTCGGGACTTCCGGACTGGCCGAAGCGATCCTCCACGCCGACGCGGTCAAATCCCGCTCCGGCATGGCCTGCGAGAACCTCCGCGACAGCGGAACCGAGGCCGCCGGTCACAAAATGCTCCTCCGCGGTCACTATAGCGCGGACCTTGCCGTTGTAGCCGAGTATCGTTTCCCGGTCTATCGGCTTTATTGTGTGGAAATTCACGACCGCGGCGCTTATGCCATCAGCCGCAAGCAGCTCGGCCGCCTTGAGCGCACGGCTGACCATGAGCCCGGTCGCGAAGATCGCTGCGTCATCGCCGTTGCGGACGACATTCGCCTTGCCGGGGACAAAGGGAGTATCCGCCGCGGTAACGGCATCTGTATTTGGGCGGGACAGGCGCAGGTACACGGGGCCTTCTATATCGGCCGCCGCCGCGACAGCCTTTTTCGCCTCCTCCGCATCGCAGGGGACGAACACGGTCATGCCCGGGATGCCGCGCATAAGGCTTATATCCTCAAGCGCCTGATGCGAGCCGCCGTCCTCGCCGACACTGAGCCCGGCGTGGGTAAAGGCGAGCTTTACGTTCGCCTTTGCATAGGCAACACTGTTGCGTATCTGCTCAAAGGCACGGCCGGCGCCGAACATTGCGAAGGTGCTGGCAAACGGAATATAGCCGGAGAAAGCAAAGCCCGCTGCCGCATCTATCATATTTGCTTCGGCAATGCCGAAATCGAAAAATCTCTCGGGGAACGCCTTTTTAAAGGTGCTGGTCTTGGTGGAGCCGGAGAGATCGGCATCCATGACGACGATGCGGTCATTCACCTTGCCGAGCTCCGCCAGAGCCTCGCCGTATGCTTCTCTTGTGGATTTAGCCATTGAACGCAGCCTCCAATTCCTTCATCGCCGTCTCATAATCGGCAGTTTTTATCGCGGTGCCGTGCCAAGCCGGATCGTTTTCCATAAAGGAAACTCCCTTACCCTTGACCGTCTCGCAGCAGATAAACTTTGGCTTGCCCGGCGTGTGCGGTATCCTCAGTGCGGCGATAACGGCATTGATATCGTGCCCGTCGACGGTCACGGTATCGAAGCCGAAGGCCGCAAACTTCGCGCAGATGCTGCCGAGGGACATGACATCATCATTCCGCCCGTCTATCTGGAGGCCGTTATGGTCGAGAAGGACCGTAAAATTATCGAGCTTATAATGAGCGGCCGCCATTGCAGCCTCCCATATCTGCCCCTCCTGGCACTCGCCGTCGCCTACCATGGTGTACACCTGATAGCTCTTGCCGCCAAGCTTTGCGGCCATCGCCATGCCGACTGCGATCGACACGCCCTGACCGAGAGAACCCGTGCAGGCATCGACACCGGGGGTCTTATTCTTGTCGGGGTGTCCCTGAAGGTGGCTGCCGAGCCTGCGCAGCGTCGCCAGCTCCGACTTTGGGAAAAAACCCTTGTCGGCAAGGACCGCATACAGCGCCGGGCAGCAATGGCCCTTGCTGAGGACGAAGCGATCACGCTCCGGAGCCTGCGGGTCTGCCGGATCTACGTTCATAACATCATAATACAGAGCGACCAGCGCATCGATGCACGAGAGTGAGCCGCCCGGATGCCCGGACTGTGCCTCGTACAGCTCGTTTATGATATCTATCCTGAGCTGTGCCGCCTTTTTTTCAAGCGTCATTTTTTCTCCTCCGTGGTAAAATTTTAGGCATCTCGATTATACCCCATATCGCGCCGTATTTCAACGTAATAAATGCCTATTGAAATATCTGCCTTACAGATGATATTATAAACATAAAGAGAGATTTTGGAGTGATGACATGAGCTGTAAACTTATTGCGTTCGATCTCGACGGGACGATGCTGGATGACGAAAAGCGGCTGCCGGACGAAAACCGGCGTGCGCTGGAGCGTGCCGCGGAGCTTGGCATAGTTCTTGTCCCCGCGACCGGCAGGATACATAACAGTATTCCCCCTGCTTTGCGCGAATTGCCTGTCCGCTACTGCATCTGTGTGAACGGTGCCCAGGTCGTCGATACGAATGAAGATCTGACGCTGTACAGTGCGGATATACCCGCAGAACGGGCGATCGAGCTTGCGGAGCTTATGGACGGTCTGCCCGTGATATACGATTGCTATCAGGACGACTGGGGCTGGATGAGCCGGACAATGTACGAAAAGATCGACGAGTATGTCAGCGGCTCGGCTATAGCGAAGCTGACGCGTGATACCCGCACGCCTGTGGACGATCTGAAAGCGACTCTGCGTGAGCGCGGCAGACCGGTACAGAAAATGCAGATGCATTTCAAGGATCCCGCCGTCCGGCTGCATTGGCTGGCCGCATTGCCTGAGCTGCTGCCCGACATCGCCGTTACCTCGTCCATCAGCAGCAACATCGAGCTCAACGCCGCTTCCGCCAACAAGGGCGACGCACTTCTGGCACTGTGTGCCGCGCTGGGCATAGCCCCCGAGGAAACGCTCGCCTTCGGTGACGGGACCAACGACATATCCATGCTGCGCGCCGCCGGGATCGGCGTCGCGATGGGAAACGCCGTGCCCGAGGTCAAGGCCGCGGCGGATATGCTGACGGGCAGCAACAACTCTGCCGGCGTAGCACAGGCCATGCTCCGTCTCATTCCGGAGATCGGAGGTGCACATGAGTAAATATATGCTTGTTCAGATATTTATCTGCATCATACTGGGCTATCTCATCGGCTGCATCAGCCCGGCATTTCTCATCGGCAAACGGCGCGGCTACGATGTACGCGAGAGCGGCTCAAAAAATGCCGGGGCATCGAACACCGTAATAATGGCCGGCAAACTCGCGGGAACCGTCGTCGCCCTGCTGGATATCTTCAAGGCTGCCTGTGCGTGGAAGCTGGCACAAGCACTGTTCCCGGAGCTGGCTGTGGCCGGGATGCTGGCAGGTGCTGCCTGCGTGTTTGGACACATGTACCCTGTCTTTCTCGGCTTCCGCGGCGGCAAAGGACTTGCCTGCCTCGGCGGACTTGCGCTGGCCTGCAGCCCTAAAACGCTGCTGCTCATGGTAGCTATCGCCGCGGCAATAGCGCTGCTGAGTAACTATATCTGCATCGTGACGGTGTCGATGTCACTGATCTTCCCGCTGTACTTCGGCCTGACGACCGGCTTCTGGCTCGGCGCGCTGATACTGGCACTGCCCGCACCGCTTATTTTTTACAAGCACGGTGAGAATTTCAGCCGCATCGCCGAAGGGCGCGAGATTCGCCTGAGCTTTCTGTGGAAAAAGGACCGCGAGCTTGACCGCACCGGCCACGCCGCCGCGGAAGAGGATAAAACATAAACGCGGTATGAGTGTCCGCAGATTCACGAATATTAATCTTTCATGAAGCTAAAACTCTTGGAGGCAGCACATGATACTGTATTTTTCAGCAACAGGAAACTGCAAATATGTTGCAGCTCGGCTTGCGCAGTCTGCCTGGCAGGATATACTCTCTATCCCGGATTGCATAAAGAAAGGCCATTACATTTTTGAAGACGAAGTGATCGGCATCGTATCTCCTACATATTTCTGGGGTCTGCCAAGTATCGTTAAAGAATTTCTAGAAAAGGCCCCCTTCCGGACGAAATACCTGTATTTTGTCGCGACCTATGGAACAACGCCCGGAGCGATCGGTTATATGGCAAGCAAGGCACTTCGGGGATGTGAGATCAATGCATACTATTCTGTGAGAATGCCGGACACATGGACGCCGGTATTCGACCTCTCCACCCCGGAAAAAACGGCGAAATTCACCGGCACAACAGAAGCGAAGATCGACCGCATACTCTGTGCGGTAAATGAACGCCGTACTAACCGCCATATGCGGCCACGAATACCGGCGCTTATCACCGAGCTGGTCGCCCAGCCGCTTTATAACGGGAAAATGCGGCGCACCTCCAATCTTCATGTTGAGGACAGCTGTATAGGCTGCGGATTATGCGCGGGCAAATGCCCGGTACATGCGATCGAGATGCAGGACAAGAAGCCCGTTTGGGTCAAGGAGAAATGCGCTATGTGCCTTGGCTGCCTGCACCGCTGTCCGAAGTTTGCGATCCAGTATGGCAAAAATACAAAGCGGCACGGGCAGTATACAAACCCGAATGTAAAAATATAAATCGGAAATTATACAAAACGGAGCCTGCACAGAAGTGCAGGCTCCGTTTTGTATAAATTTTCTTACCACTCGAGATTCTTCTCGTTTTCCTTGCTGAAAACATGCGCGACATTGCCGTCAAAGCTGAAGTGGACGGTATCGCCCATGGCGTAGTGACCCTTCATGTCGATGGTCGGGACGATGATGATGACGTCCTTGCCCTCTGCGGAAACATGCAGGTGGACGGAGGAGCCCATCATCTCGGACACGTCGACCTTCGCGGGGATGCCGCTCTCTCCGATGGTGGTATGCTCGGGGCGGACACCGAGGATGACCTCCTGAGACTGAACGTCCTTCGCGAGCAGGCGCGCTTCCTTTTCGGCGTCAAGCTCAACTCTGTAGCCGCCGAGCTCGACGAAGAACCTGTCTCCCTCACGGATGAGCCTTGCATCAAAGAAGTTCATCTGCGGAGTGCCGATGAAGCCTGCGACGAACAGGTTGCGCGGGTTATTGAAGACCTCCTGCGGGGTGCCGATCTGCTGGATATAACCGTCGCGCATGATGACGATACGGTCGCCCAGAGTCATTGCCTCTGTCTGGTCGTGGGTAACATATATAAAGGTGGTATCTATACGCTCACGCAGCTTGATTATCTCTGCACGCATCTGGTTGCGCAGCTTTGCGTCCAGATTGGAGAGAGGCTCGTCCATGAGGAACACGGCGGGGTCACGCACAATAGCGCGGCCTATGGCGACACGCTGGCGCTGGCCGCCGGACAGAGCCTTGGGCTTACGGTCGAGGTACTGGGTGATGTCGAGTATCTCGGCAGCCTCGCGGACCTTCTTGTCGATGACGTCCTTTTTCTCCTTGCGCAGTTTGAGGGAGAAGGCCATGTTTTCATACACGGTCATGTGCGGGTAAAGTGCATAGTTCTGGAATACCATCGCGATATCGCGATCCTTGGGGGCGACATCGTTCATGAGCTTGCCGTCTATATACAGCTCGCCCTCGGTTATCTCCTCAAGGCCTGCGACCATACGCAAAGTGGTGGACTTGCCGCAGCCGGAAGGACCGACGAGAACGATAAATTCCTTATCGGCTATCTCAAGATTGAACTCCTGGACCGCAACGACACCCTGTTCGGTTATCTGAAGGTTGACCTTCTTTTCCTCGGGCTCGTCCTTCTTTTTCTTTTTCTTCTTACCCTCGCCGCTGATGAACGGGTAGATCTTCTTCACGTTTTTCAGAACAACAGTTGCCATACAGCCGACTCCGACCGCCGGGCCTCCGCCCGAACCGGCCTCACAGGGGCATCGCCTCCCGCATTACGACAGGTCTCCACACTGCCGCACCCCGAGTCTCAGGGAAATTGAAATTCCTCCTTGTTAATGCTGTACATGGCTGAGTCATGGAGAGCCATGCACGCAGTCAGATTAAGCCAATCGGCCGTTTATATTATACAGGCTCACTTTCGGTAATGCAAGCCAATATTCCGAGGTGAAATTTGTGCATCCTGCCGAGAACAGCTTGCGGCGCGGAACTCACTGTGATAAAATGGGCTCACTATAAAAACAAAAGGAGCGTTGACAATGGACAGAAAATACGCGGAGTTCGCGGCAAATGAGGCCGTGGAACTGCTTGGGATAGACAGTCCCTCCGGATTTACGGAGCGGGCCGCGGAGTGGGTAAAAAATCGCTTTGAGGCGCTGGGCTATAAGGCAGAGATCACCGAAAAGGGCGGCGTGCTTATCGACCTCGGCGGCAGGAACGACAAGGACGCGCTGCTGCTCGAGGCACACACCGACACGCTGGGCGGCATGGTAGCCGAGATAAAGGGCAGCGGCCGGCTGCGCCTGACGAACCTCGGCGGGCTGCGCGCAGAAAACTGCGAAGCCGAAAATGTCCGGGTCTACACCCGCGGAGGCCGCGTCATTGAGGGCACACTGCAGCTCTGCAACGCCTCGGTCCACGTCAACGGCAGCTACGGCGACACGAAGCGCAACTTTGACACGACCGAGCTGGTGCTGGACGAGGATGTCAAGACCGCGGAGGATGTCCGTGCACTCGGCATTGAGGTCGGCGACATCGTCTGCTTCGAGCCGCGCACAAGAATAACCTCGTCCGGCTACATAAAGAGCCGCTTTCTTGACGACAAGCTCTCCGTCGGTATTCTGCTCGGTCTCGCCAGGTACATGAAGGATGAGAACGTGCAGCCGGAGCGCCGCGTTTACGTCCATATCACAGTGTATGAAGAGGTCGGTCACGGCGGCGCCGGCTCCGTCCCCGCGGGTGTGACCGAGGCGATAAGCGTAGATATGGGCTGTGTCGGCGAGGGACTGCAATGCACCGAGCGGCAGGTATCGATATGCGCAAAGGACTCCGGCGGGCCGTACAGCTATCAGGTCGTCGGCAAGCTCATCGAGGCCGCGAAGTCCGAGGGTGCGGACTACGCTGTCGACGTCTATCCGCACTACGGCTCTGACGTTGAAGCCACACTCGGCGCGGGCTGCGATATCCGTCACGGTCTCATCGGCTCCGGTGTTTACGCGAGCCACGGCTACGAGCGCAGTCACATAGACGGCGTATATAATACGCTGAAGGTCCTCAAGGGCTATCTCCATATATAACGGCTAATTACAGCACAACGGGCTGTGCAGCTCTGATAAAGCTGCACAGCCCGCCAGCTTGTCAAAAAAGTCCTCACAGGACTTTTTTGACAAGCTGAATCCGCCGAGCATTTTGATATTATCAAAATGCTGCTTTGCTCCAAAAGTCATTGATGTATCAAGACTTTTGGACGGC
>CAKTNU010000061.1 GCA_934589325.1 uncultured Oscillospiraceae bacterium
ACCTCGGCGGTCGTCAGCGGGGCGGTGGGCTCGTCGAGCACGAGTATCTTTATGTCCGCGAACAGTACCTTCGCTATCTCTACCAGCTGCATGAAGCCGATGCTCAGCTCCTTGACCTTGGCCCGAGGGTCTATTTTTATCCCAAGCTCGTCGAGCTTTTCTCCTGCCTGGGCTATCATCGCCTTGTGGTCCACAAGGCCGTTTCGCATTATGTAATTGCCCATGAAGATGTTCTCATATACGGGCAGCTCCGGGAAGAGGTTGAACTCCTGGTATACCACGCCTATGCCCAGCTCCTTCGACTGATGGGGCGTGAACCCGGAGTACTTCCCGCCGTCGAGGAAAATCGTGCCGCTGTCCGGAGAAATGGCTCCGGACAGCGTTTTTATCAGCGTCGATTTTCCCGCGCCGTTTTCACCCATGAGCGCATGGACCTCGCCGCGCCGGAACTCCGCGCTCACGTGGTCGAGCGCGACGACGCCGGGATAGGTCTTGACGATGTTTTCCATGGATAAGATGGTGTTTTCCACTTGCGGTTCTCCTTTACCTGTGAAAAATGCGCGGAATTATTTAATGTATAGTATTATTATCCGATCTCGGAGGCGTTGGAGGCGTTGACGGCGATGAGGTTCGCGGCGCAGTAGCGCTCACCAACGGTGCCGGTCTTGACGGTCTCGACGGCGGACTTGTACATGACGGCGACGACATCGGGATAGCCCATGTAGATGGAGGAATTGAAGATGCTGCCCTCGGAGCCAATCTCGGCGCAGGCGTCGGCGGTGGCGTCGAAGGAGAAGGCGGCATAGCCGTCGGAAGCGGTCTTGCCGGCAGCCTTGTATGCCTCTATAGCGCCGAGCGTGCAGACGTCGGCAACGGAGATGATGACGTAGCCGTCGGGAGCGGCCTGCAGGGAGGTCTCACCCAGACCGACCCAGTCGGCATTGACGTTCCATACGTCGATCTCGCAGGCAACCTCGGAGCCGGGGCAGGCGGCGATGACGTCGGCGATGACGGTCTCATTGCGGACCTTCAGGACCTCGGACTGGGGGCAGTCATAGGAGACGAGCTTGGTCTTGCCGCCGAGATTGGCGTTGACGTAGTCGATGATGACGCTTGCCAGCAGGTGAGAGGCCTCAACGTTCTGGTCCTTCTGGACGTAGGTGGCGTGGGCGTTGTCGGTGTCGAGAGTGCAGACGATGATGCCGGCGTCGGCGGCGCGGCCGAGGACGTCATCGGATATCTGCTCATCGGGGTCCTGAACGATCATGATGTTGCAGCCAGCGGTGATGAAGTTCTCGCAGATGTCGAGGAACTTTGCGGAGTCGGTCTCGTAGTACTGCACCATGAGGGTGTTGCCGTCGGCCTTGCAGCTCTCGGTCAGCCAGTTCTCGCACTTGATGAAGACGGGGTTCGTGCTGTCGGATGCGCAGAAGCCTATCTTGAGCGCTCCGTCAGAGGCAGGGCTGTCGGAAGCGGACGGTGCGCTGCCGCAGGCGGCAAGCGCGATGACGAGCGCGGCGGCGAGCAGGATGCATACCAATTTCTTTTTCATGTGTTTTCTCTCTCCTTGTTTTTTGAAGTGTATTCGTTCGCAGCCGTTCTTTCACCGGCTGCTGTGCTTATATAGTAACTTGAAATCGCCTCGGTGCGCAATGCAACAATCTTTTGATTAGGTCATCTTTTTTAAGATATTTGACTATATTACACAAAAAAGATTGTTATTTCCTTGATAAAGGTGGGCGAACTTGATATTATTATATAAATCTGATATAATCTGAACGATATTATGTTCAGCGGAGGACAGCATGTACAGCGTTATTATTGCGGATGACGAGCGGCGCATATGCGCGCTGCTCGAGAAAAGCATACATTGGCAGGAGCTCGGCCTCGAGCTTGCGGGCATATGCACGAACGGCACCGCGATGCTTGAGGCGGTGAGCGAGAAGCGGCCGGATATACTCATTACGGATATCCAGATGCCCGGCATAAACGGCATAGACGCCATACGCCGCATCCGCGAGAGCGGGAACGACTGCAAAATAATCATTATAAGCGGCTATCAGGAGTTTGCCTATGCGCACAATGCCCTGAAATACAATGTCAACGACTATCTGCTCAAGCCCATCGACGCCGATGAGCTGAACGCCTCGCTGAAAAAGAGTATTCTTGAGCTTGACTCTGCGGCTGATAATCTGGCAGACGCTGCCGGCGGAGAGGCGCTGCGCGAGCATTTCCTGGCGACCTTCCTGCCGGCGGCGGTCGAGCAGGGGAATGTGCGGTTTGACGCCGTGAATGAAAAATACGCGACCAGATTCCGTCCGGGCCGCTTCCGCGGGCTGTATTTGTATGTAGACACCGGGATGAACGGCCATGAGGTGGGCGACCTTGACCCGATACTGCGCAAGATGCGCGATATATGCGCCTCGCTGCTTGAGCCGGTGAGCCACGAGCTGCTGTTCTCCGTGTACGGCGACGGGCTGCTGCTCGGCGTGAACTATGCGGAGGAAAGCTGGTCGGACGAGCTGCTGCAGAAGCTGTTCAAGCGCGCAAACTCCGTGATAGAGCTGTTTTCCAACACGGAGCTCACCGTCGGCGTCGGCAAGGCGGGCGGCGACCTTGAGGGGCTCCGGGAGTCGCTCGAGCAGGCGATGCGCGTCGTGCGCTACCGTTCGGCGGTCGGGAGCAGCAGGGTGATCTTCTATGAGAGCTTCTGCGGAGAGTATGACTTTTCGCGCATAAACCGAGAGCTTGCGGGCTATATCACGGGTATCCGCGGCTCGTTAGAGGCGTGCCGTCAGGACAGCTTCCGCGAGGCGTATGACGCGATCCTGTCCGGGCCGGACGGAGGCAGGCCGTTTGTGCGGCTGCTGTATATCGAGAAGGTCGCCGACGCCTTCTGCGCGTATGCCGACGAGAACTTCCCGAAGCATGAGCGCGCCGAGGCGGTGCGCCGCGATATGCAGTTTGAGCTTCAGCATGCCCAGTCCATACCCGTGCTGTGGGAGAAGATACGCACTATGATATCCGATGCGCTCGATGTCTTTGACCGTCAGCTCAAGGAGCGGGAAAATCTGCCCATACGTCAGGCCAAGGACTATATCTATAAAAACTATCAGAAGCAGATACACCTCGAGGATATCGCGGCATATGTGTACCTCAGCCCGTCATACCTGTCGAACAGTTTCAAGAAGGTCACGGGCGAAAATATAGTGAACTTCATAAACGGCTACAGGATAAGTCAGGCGAAGAACCTGCTCGTGTCGACCAATATGACGGTGGAGGAGATAGCCAATGCCGTCGGCTTCGAGACCTGCCGCTACTTCGGAAACGTATTTAAAAAAACCGTCGGCATCAATCCGACGGAGTACAGGAAGCTGTATAATTGACATATAATCGAATGGACAAGAGATCTTTCAGACTTACCGTATATATCCTGCTCATCGCGTCCACGCTTTCCGCGGGCGCACTGCTCGTATGGCTGCTCGCATCCGGCGGGGCGGCGGCCGTGTGCGTGCTGCTGGCGCTGCTGTTGACTGCCGGGCTTGCCGCGGCGATATCGCTGCTCTTTGCGGCGAAGCGCAACGTGCATGAGACCATCAGAGCGCTCACGCCGAACGGAAAGGTGTCCGGGGACTGGTTCTTCAGGCCGCACAGCGCCGCCGAGCATACGGCCTGCGCCGGGGTCATACGGGCGGATATCATGAGCGTCAACGAGCAGGAGTATCAGAAAAAGCTCATGGACAAGCAGATGTCGCTGACCGCGCTGCAGAATCAGATAAATCCTCATTTTCTGTATAACACGCTCGACTGCATCCGCGGCGAGGCGCTGCTGCGCGATCAGGACGAGATCGCCGAGATAATCAGCGACCTGTCCAGCTTCTTCCGCTACAGCATCAGCCGCAAGGGAAATATAGTTTCCGTGCGCGAGGAGCTGCAGAACGTGCGGAACTATTATAAAATACAGCGCTTCCGCTTTACAGAGCTTGCCGAGCTTGAGATAAGCTGCCCGGACGATGCCGCGCTCGACACGCTCATCCCCAAGCTGACGCTCCAGCCGCTGGTAGAGAACGCGATAAGCCACGGCCTGTCCGGGAAAATCGACGGCGGCTCGATAAGGCTGACGCTGATGACGACCGGGCAGGATCTGATAATCCACTGCATAGACAACGGCGTCGGCATACCGGCCGAAAAGCTGAACTCCCTGACCGAGTTTATAAGCGATCCGGCCACCGCCGGGGACGGCACGGAGTATATCCGCGGCACCGGCATAGGTCTGCGCAATGTCAACCGGCGCATAGAGCTGCTGTTCGGCAGACCCTACGGAATAACGCTCTACAGCACTCCCGGCAGCGGAACGGACGTTGAGGTCCGCATACCTCTGAAGGCCTCGCTGGACGACGGAGAAGAAAAATGACGGACGAGATACTGTATTACCATGGCCTGTGCTACACCGACTGCGGCATAGACTATCTGCGCCGCTTCAGCTTCAGCGTCTTTGCCGGGGAGCTCGTGGAGGTCGTATGCATGCACGAGCACGAGAAGGAGCAGCTTATCCTGCTTCTCAACGGCAGCCTGCCGGTCGATTCCGGAGAGATATACGGAAGGGGCAGCCTTATGGCCGAGCCGTCGGCGGAGCTCAAGCGCTTCTGCTACACCGTCCGCGAAAGCAGCAGCATAGTCGGAGGGCTGACGGCAGGGGAGAACATATTCGTCCTTCGGCCGCAGCAGCGGCGGCGCCTGAAAATAGACGCAAAAAAGCTCCGCGAGCAGACGCAGAGCATATTTGACGAGTTTGAGATACCCGTCTCGCCGGATACACCCGGGAGCAGACTGACGGATATACAGAAATATATGGTGGAGCTCGTGAAGGCGTACACCTCCGGCAGCCCGGTGGTATTTGTAGATACGGCGGCCAAGCATTTTTCGGAGTTTCAGCAGGACAGGCTGCAGCATCTGTACAGCAGGCTCACCGAGCACGGTATGTCGATGATCTTCTTCACGACGCATCCGCTCACCTCGCCGAAGAATTTTGACAGAGTCGCGGTCTATGACGCAGGGCGCATACTGCGCTGCTACGCGGGCGGAGACTTCACGGATACGGAGTACCGCCGCTTCCGTGTTGCCCCGAGCGGGCTTGCGGCACCGGAAAAGCGTTCGCCCTCCGGCGGAGAGCCGGCTCTGCACGCGGAGCTGCCGGACATGAGCTTCACCGTAAGACGCGGGGAGATACTGGGCATCCATGACGCCACCGGCGAATGTTATGAGCAGCTGTTTGACGCGCTCACACAGCGAAGACCCGGATTTCCCGGCATGCTGCGCGGGATATTTACCGACGGTGTGAATGACGCATATAACAAAGGCGTCGTTTTCGTGAACCAGCTTGATATCCAGCAGAATATCGTGCCTAACATCTCGCTGCTGGACAATATTTTTCTCAGCGCATACAGGCGCGTGACGGCCGCGGGGGTGTTCCGGCCGAAGCTGATGCGCCACGCGGCGGCAAAGTATGAGGAGCTTTTCGGCCTGAAAAGCGGCGGCCTCGGTGAAAAACCGAAGATATATGACTATCAGCTGAATCTGAAGCTGTATCTAGAGCGGGTCGCGCTGTCGCGGCCGAAGGTGGTCATCTGCCGCGACCCGTATGAAAAATCCGCCGACCAGTGCAGGCGCGTACTCGACGGATTCATGACGCGTATGGCCGCCGAGGGCGCAGCGGTGGTGCTCTGCTCCGCGTCAGCCAATACCCTCTGCAAGATCTGCGCCCGCGTCATCACACCCTCGGAGCTGTGATATGCAGACCGCCGCTCAGGGATGCCGAGCAGCGCGTCGACCTGATTTCGGATCATAGAAAGTTGGTGACAATATGCCGCTTATCATCGTTCGCAATGATATTACGAAAATGAGCGTGGACGCTATCGTCAACGCGGCCAATGAGTCCCTGCTGGGCGGGGGCGGCGTGGATGGTAGCATCCACCGTGCGGCAGGGCCGGAGCTGCTGGCCGAGTGCCGGAAGCTTGGCGGCTGCAGGACCGGAGATGCCAAGCTCACCGGGGCCTACCGTCTGCCATGCCGGTATGTGATACACACCGTAGGCCCCGTGTGGAACGGCGGCAGCCGCGGTGAGCGGGAGCAGCTCGCCTCCTGCTACCGGACGAGTCTTGAGCTGGCCAAGGAGCACGGCTGCGAGACGGTGGCCTTCCCGCTGATCTCCTCCGGAGCTTTCGGTTTCCCCAAGGATCAGGCACTGCGCGTGGCGGCGGACACCATCGGTGAGTTCCTGCTGCACAACGACATGACGGTCTATCTCGTCATTTTTGACCGCAAGGCCTACCAAATCAGCGGCAGACTGTTTGCCGACATCGCTGAGTACATCGACGATCACTATGTGGACGCCCATTCCGACAGCGGGCGGGAGCGTCTGCGCCGGATGAGCGTCCTTGAGAGCCAAGCGAAGGACATCTGTGAGAGCGCGATGTCTGCGCCGATGATGGCGCCCATGGCTGTCGACGGCCTGGAGGAGCTGCTGGCGCATCTGGATGCAGGCTTCTCGGAGACGCTGCTGAAGCTCATCGACCGCAGCGGCAAAAAGGATGCCGAGGTCTACAAGAAGGCCAACGTGGATCGCAAGCTGTTCTCCAAGATACGCAATAATCCGGGCTATAAGCCCTCCAAATCCACGGCTATCGCCTTTGCCGTCGCGCTGGAGCTGGATCTGGACGAGACCCGCGACCTCATTGCCCGCGCAGGCTACGCCCTCAGCGCCAGCAGCAAGTTCGACGTCATCATCGAGTATTTTATCGGGCAGAGGAAGTACGACATCTTTGAGATCAACGAAGCGCTGTTCGCTTTTGATCAGAGCCTGTTGGGGGCATGAACCCGCCGCACCAAACGGAAAGGAGCATATAGATGTATTATTCCGAGCTTGTGAAAAAAGCCTGTACCATCATGTACGACGCCCACAGGGAGGATGTTGACAAGGGCGGATATCCCTATGTATTTCACCCCTTCTATCTGGCAACACAGATGGATGACGAGGAATCCACCTGCGCGGCTCTGCTGCACGATGTGATCGAGGATCACGGCGATAGGTATTCCTTTGACGATCTGGTGCAGGCGGGGTTCCCGGAGCCTGTCATCCGAGCGCTCCGACTGCTGACCCACGGGAGCGGTGTACCGTACATGGACTATGTCAAGGCGCTGGGGGAGGACCCTATCGCCCGAAAGGTCAAGATAGCCGACCTCAAGCACAACATGGACACCCGGCGAGTAAACGGTGTGCGGGCGAAAAAATATGATCTGTATCTGCAGGCGATACACTTCTTGGAAGAAATGGAACAGGAGCGTGAACCATGACCTTTATCTGCTACCCTAAATGCACCACCTGCCGGAGGGCACAGAAGTGGCTGGACGAAAACCACATTGCCTATGATCTCCGCGACATCAAGCTGGAAAACCCCACTTATAACGAGCTGTCCGCGTGGCAGCACCGCAGCGGCCTGCCGCTGAAAAGGTTTTTCAACACCAGCGGCCTGCTGTATAAGTCCATGGAGCTGAAGGACAAGCTTCCCAATATGAGCGAGGACGAAATGCTGAAGATCCTCGCCGCGGACGGTATGCTGGTCAGGCGCCCGCTGCTGGTGGGTGACGATCTCGTTCTTGTCGGCTTCAAGGAAGCTGAATGGGCGGAGCGCCTAAAAAACGAATAAATGTCGCTCCACAGGCGACCAAACCCTCCTTCGACTGCGCTACAATGTGAGCGCAAACAAACGAAGGAGGGTTTTTATTATGACAGAATTGGTTTTTATCCTTGATCGCAGCGGCTCCATGTCGGGGCTGGAGGCGGACACTGTCGGCGGCTTCAACTCCATGATCGCCAAGCAGAAGAGGGAAGCGGGGGAGGCTCTGGTCTCCACGGTGCTGTTCGACAACGAGAGTACGGTCATCCATGACCGCCTGCCGCTGGAGAAGGTGCCGCCCATGACCGAGAAAGAGTATTTCACCCGCGGCTGCACGGCGCTGCTGGACGCCGTGGGCGGAGCCATCAGTCATATCGGCAACATCCACAAGTACGCCCGCCGCGAGGACGTGCCGGAAAAGACGATGTTCATCATCACCACCGACGGTTATGAGAATGCCAGCCGCCGCTATGACTACGAGACGGTGCGGCACATGATCCGTCGACAGAAGGAAAAGTACGACTGGGAGTTCATCTTTCTTGGCGCCAACATCGACGCGGCAAAGGAGGCGGCTCGCTTCGGCATCGGTGCTGACCATGCGGTGAATTACAAGTGCGACGGAGCCGGCACGATGCTCAACTATGATGTCATCAGCGAGGCCGTATGCAGTGTCCGCGCCGCAAGACCGCTCGGCGCCGGCTGGAAGCGCCGTATCGACGAGGATGTGCGGAAGCGGGGGAGATGATAGTATGTACGGCGCGATTTTGGGCGACATCGTGGGCAGCCCCTACGAGTTCGACTGCAATAATCACAAGGCCAAGGACTTTCCGCTGTTCAGCCGACGTTCAGAATTTACCGACGACACGGTGATGACGCTGGCCGTAGCAAAGGCGCTGACGGACACTCGCGGACAGGATGACGCCGCCGTCAAAGCGGCGCTGATACGGGAGATGCGGCGGCTGGGCCGTGCCTACCCCGACAGGGGCTACGGTGCACGGTTCGGCAGCTGGCTGTATGCGGATGATCCGAAGCCCTATCACAGCTTCGGCAACGGCAGCGCCATGCGTGTCTCGCCCGCGGCGTGGCTGGCGGAGGATATGGCGGAGGTGCTGCATCTGGCGCGGCTCACCGCCGAGGTGACCCATGACCACC
>CAKTNU010000062.1 GCA_934589325.1 uncultured Oscillospiraceae bacterium
GAGGAAACGGTCACCTCCTGCCGGACGTTTTCCACCGCGTGATATGCGCTCGGGCTGGCGGATATAAAGTCTATGAGCTTTTCATTTATATTCATGACAGTTCTCCTTAATTCAAATTGAATAGATATTATATCACACATATCTGCCTTTGACCAGCCCCGGTTTTTGTGTCATTTTTCCGCCTTGAAATCGTCCGCAGAGCATGATATGGTATAGAACGCTGCGCAAAACTATACAAGCGGCAAACTGAGAGGACGCACGATGGGAAACTGGCACGATATCTTGATACAGGCAATAGGCTTTCTGGGAGTACTGTTCTTTTTCATCTCGTTTCAGACGAAAACGAATAAAAGCCTGTTCGTTATGCAGACGCTCGGTTGTCTGACCTTCAGCATCCAGTTTGCTCTTCTGGGTGCGCTCAGCGGGTGCCTCAGTCTGCTCATCAACGTCGTGAGAAATATAATGCTGACAAAGTACAACGACTGCAGGGTCATACGCTGGAAGGGCTGGGTCGCCGTCTTTTCGGCGCTGTCACTTGCCGCCGCACTGTTCACGTGGAACGGCTGGTACTGTATTCTCCCCGTTATCGGAACGACGGCAGGTACGATAGGCTACTGGACGAACAACGCCAGGAAGATACGGTTCGCAAACATTGCGGTGACTTCCCCCTGTCTGCTCGTCTATGATACGCTCATCAAGTCATGGGGCGAAGTGCTCAACGAGAGTATAACAATTCTCTCAATAGTCGTCTCCGTGATACGTTTTGGCTGGAAAGCCCTGGACGGCGACAAGATTGAAAAATAAAGCCGCAAAGCCGGCAGTTTTTTGGCCGACGGAGACCTCCGCGGCTGGGTCCGAAAAGCACATTGGCGCACCTGCGGTGCGCCAATGTAAATTCTCTTGAAAAACTGATATCTCTGTAGTAAAATGTCTTTAACACTCACGAAAGGATGTTTTTCACATGAAGGTTTCCGAGCTTCCCTACAAGCGCGTAACTATCGAGGAGATAAAGGCCGTCATGGAGGACGTTCTGGCACGCACCCGCAATGCCAAGAGCGTGGATGAGATACTCGCCGCCCGCGAGGATTATCTCAAGCTCCTCTGCGACTACAGGACCGCAGGCTCCCTGTCCTATATGCGCTATTCGATAAATACCGTGGACGAATTCTACGTCGCGGAAAAGGATTATTACGATGAGATCGGCCCCGAGGCCGAGAACTATGTCGTGCAGTACGCTGCCGCTCTGCTTGACTCTCCGTTCCGCGCCGAGCTGGAGCAGAAGCTCTCCCCGGTCCTGTTCAAGCATCTCGAAGTCAGCCGCAAGAGCATGTCCCCCGAGATAATCGACGATCTGGTCGAGGAGAACAAACTGGTCAGCGAGTACTCAAAGCTCATGGCTTCTCTTGAGTTTGACTTCCGCGGCGAGACCCTGCCGCGTGCTATGCTGATGAAGTACGCCAAGAGTGACGACCGTGAGACCCGCCGCGAGGCTTACGAAGTCCTCGGCAAGGTGCTCAAGGAGCACAGCGCGGAGCTGGATGACATTTACGACCGCATGGTTCACGTCCGCGACCGCATGGCCAAGAAAATGGGCTATAAGAACTACGTTGAGCTGGGCTATCACCGCATGGGCCGCATCGACTATGATCAGGACAAGGTCAAGACTTTCCGCGAAAATGTGCTGAAAGATATCGTCCCTGTCGTATCCCGTCTGCGCACCGAGAATGCCAAGCGTCTCGGTATTGATGACTACAAGCTCTATGACAACGACGTCATAATCCCCGGCGGCGACCCTGTTCCTGTCGGCGGCAAAGCCGAGATATTCGCTGCTGCCCGTGAAATGTACCACGCCATGGGCGAGGAGACCGGCAAGTTTATCGACATGATGCTTGAAAACGAGGCCTTCGATGTCGATTCCCGCAAGAACAAGTGGGGCGGCGGCTACTGCACGGAGTTTGCCGCATACAAGCAGCCCTTCATTCTCGCGAACTTCAACGGCACCGCAGGCGATGTCGACGTCATGACGCATGAGGCCGGTCACGCGCTCAACGCATACCTTATTGCCGACAACCGCTTCGCACTTGAGATCGGCTGCGGCGGCATGGAGACCGCCGAGACCCATTCGATGAGCATGGAGTTCTTCGCCTGGCCGTACATGGACAAGTTCTTCGGCGCGGATGCGGCAAAGTACCGCTTCGCACATGCGCTCGACGCGCTGTCCTTCATCCCCTACGGCACGATAGTCGACGCGTTCCAGCACATCGTTTATGAGAACCCCGACATGACCCCCGCAGAGCGCAAGGCCGCATGGCTGGAGCTCGAGCATCAGTACCGCCCGCATATCTCAATGGACGGCATGACCTACCTCGAGGAGGGCACCCGCTGGCAGTATCAGATGCACATCTACGAGAGCCCCTTCTATTATATAGATTACTGCCTTGCTCAGACCGCGGCATTCGACTTTCTGCTTGCCTCGCAGGAGGATTACGACGACGCGTTTGCCCGCTACATCCGCCTGTCCAAGCAGGGCGGCGAGAAGCTCTGGACCGATCTGCTCCCCGAGGCCGGCTTCAATTCCCCCTTCACCCCCGGCGCACTCAAGGAGCTTGCCGAAAGGGTCGAAGCTCTGCTCGAAAAGATCAAGGTCTGACATTTTCATTCATAGCGATCACTAACAAAAAACTCCGCCGCAGCGTAAAAGCTGCGGCGGAGTTTTTATGTCTGCGATTATTTCCCCGAACTGGCAGGGTCAAAGAATTAATGATCCGTTTCGGTGTAAACACTTTTCCTGTTTTTAAGCAGAGCTCTTTTCTCCGTCAGAAGCTAGTTCTGCTCTGCTATATAGACACTCGCCTTGGCCTGGATCGCCTCTGCGGTCTGCACGGCGGTGTTCTGTCCGGCAAGGAATCTGTTCAGCTCGGCCTTGATCATTGCCCAGAGCGTCTCATCCTGGCGATAGCACACAGACGCATTTTCTGCGTGTGCGATGAAGTCGCGCATGGCCTGCTTTTTGCCCTCGGTAATAAACTCGGATCTGCACTCCTGCTGATACTGCTCCCATACTCCGTCATAACGCAGTGAGATGCCGTTTACGGAGCTCTTCAGGAAATATTCCCTCACGAACTGCCAGCACTGCTCCTTGTTTTCGCTGTACGCAGAGATTCCTATACTGCTCTTCGGATACACGACCGCACCTATTTCCGGATAGCCGACGAAGGCATAATTCCCGTCGCCATACAGCTGGGGGCCAAGCTCCCCTTCCATTACGGTGAAGCTTGTCATCGAAAACAGCAGCGCCTTGCTTTCCTCAAGTATTTTACTGATAGACGTTGTTCCGCCGAGGTCTATATCCTCCATCTCCGCCGCAAGCTCCAGAAGGTGAATAAAATACGGCGAGTCAAAGTGACATTCTCCCTTTTCCCAGTCAACAAGCCGTGCTCCCGATGCCTCGACGGTCACGCGCAGCCACTCTTCCGTGCTGTACATACCGTCCATGAGGCGCTGGTACTTCTCGTTTTCGGCGATCTTCTGCTCAAGCCCCGCATATGTCCACTCCTCCGGGCTGCCGACATCAGCCGCCGCCCCCACGGTCGTAAACAGTATGAAGGATGAAGCCGCCTGATATAAGCCGTCATTGATCTCCATCGCCTTCAGCGGTCCGGGCAGGAAGTCACTGCGGTCGATCTCCGGGTCTGCGTCCAGATAAGGGTACAGATCCTCTAAAAGTCCGCGGCGCACAAGGACGGGCGTATTCAGCGCCGCGTCACCGATGGAGAGATTATACATATCTGGTATTTCTCCCGTGCCGATATCCGCAGCAAGCTTTTGCTGGGCAAGGCTGAGGTCGCTCTCCGTATTATAAACAGAGTAATCCTTTACCTCGACCCTGCACTCGGGGTGCTGCGCGTTCCAGCTCAGGATGATACTCTGTGTATCATAATCAAGCTCACCGACCGTGGCCAGCGTAAGCGGCTTTGCGTCGGCAGGTATCTCGATCTTATATATCAGTGTCGGCTTGTCCATAAACCCGGAAAGGCTGACGGTAGAAATAAATGTCCCATTGCGGCAGTCATGGAGCGCACCATTGTATCTGAGCCCGAGGCTGCTGAGCGAAAACAGCTTTTCCATTTTTGTGGAATCAAAGTCGAAGCCGTATATGTCGTTGCCGGACTGCAGATAAATGCTCCAATCACCGCCGCTGCCTTGTAAACTGCACGAAATGTCCAGATACCGGTCTTCTCCGAGGCATCGGTTCTCCTCGTCTATAAGGCTTATGCGGGTGCCCTTGTCCTCAAAGGTCCCGATCACAACGCGGCCGTCGGCCAGCTTTCCGAGTGTTGCCAGCTGTGCCGTCTCAATAGTGAACGCAACGTGCTCCTCGCTGTCCGGGTCTATGGCGATAAGTCTGCCCTTTCCACTGTCAAACACGTAGATATACTTTGCTCCTCCCACCAGTATCGGGAGTGACCATGTATCATCCGGCAGGGCTATGGTGCGCAGCAGATTTCCGGATGTATCAAATTCTCTCAGCTCCAGTGCATCGGTCAGGCGTATATCAACGCTTAAATACAGCTTTCCGTTGAAAGACGTCATCGTCCGCCATATTTCTGCCCCGTCCTCTGCCCCTTCTCTGCTTACAATAACGCTCGGATCCGACCCGTCCAGTCCCGCCCGATATATGTAATATTCTCCTCCTTTTCCGCCTAACAGATATATATTGCCGTCAATTATCGGGACGGGGCTGAATCCGTCGTAGTTCAGGTCTCCGAAGCCGCTGAGTCCTTTTGCGGCATAGGAGACATCAGTACTGCCGAGCGTTGCCTCCTTTACCTCCATTGGCTTTTCATCGGCCTGTATTCCAAGTTGACCGCTCTCACTGCATCCGGCGGACAGCAGCAGGCACAGAAGCATTATGACAGCAAGCGCTCGTTTCATGTATTTTACCTCACTTCTGATCGTACTACAGCAATTTTCCGATTATTTTTTGATCATCCGATTAAATATTACTTCATCTGACGTGCAGCTGTCAACTTTTGCTATCATTTTCTTTTGTTTTTGTCGGCATTGACAATAATGTGCATTATCTTTTGGTCATTATTCATATGCGTAAAAAATCCCCGCTCCTATGCCGTTTGGCAGGAGCGGGGACGATACTATTTTAGCCGTTCAGACTATTCTTCTGTCTCTGACCTGAGAGTCATAGTGCTTGTTGAGCAGGGGACGGACGACGTAGTAGATGAGCTTATTTTCGCCGTTGAACATATACAGCGCAAAGGTCGCAACAAAGCCGACAAATCCGATGACAACGAGCTTCTTTATGAGCTTGAATATAAATTTCCAGAACTTTTTCATGTGCTATCCTGCCTTTCTCAGTATGCCATGGAGTCGTCGAACTCGACGATGGTCGGGTCGAGAGGCTTCTCGTTGAGAACAACGGACATGTAGTTGTTGACGCAGTTTCTCATATCCTGACGGGACACGGTACGGCAGTCCTCAAGGTCATGCTCGATGAAGATGAAGTGGAAGCCGAGATCCCGCGCCTGCTCTTCCATGACGGCGTGGACGCCGAGCATGCCCTTGCAGGCGATGTTGTCGTTGAAGAGGACCATGTCGCAGTTGAAGTTCTTTGCCCACTCCCAGATGGCGTTGACATTTTCCCAGCCGCCGACGGCGTGGTGACGCATGGTGGCCTTCTCGGAGAACAGCGCCAGATCCTTGATCGCCTGCTCGGGATCCGTCGTGCTGATCATGTTGTGACCCATGGTAGAGTCCATGTTCAGAACGATATTGATGCCCCAGCAGTTCTGGGTCCAGGTCGGGAAGTCGGTGTAATAAACAGCGGAGGGTCCCCACAGGAAGGCACGGTGACGGGTCTTGCCTGCGAACGGCTCGTACTTCTCCTCATATGCCTTGCGCATGATCTTGATGACCTTGCGGTCGACCTTGTTGAAGTACGGATCCTGACCGTTGACGGACGCCCACGCATACAGGCGGTACAGCGTCTCTGCAATGCCGACGAGCGGAGAGTACGGGGTCTTGAAGTAGTCCCACTTCTCAAGCTCGATGGTGTTCTGCTCGTTCATGAGCTCCGCATACTTGAACAGCTCGTTCCAGTCGTACTTCACGCCGTACTCCTTCTCGACGAAAGCTATGGCGTCCTTGAGCATCTGGGTGGAGTAAGGATGTGCACCCGGCTCATTGTGGATCATAGCAAGCGTTACGGGGAAGTCGGGCAGATTCACGCGGCGGCGCTGGAACATGGAGGTGCACTCTGACGCGTTGCAGGGCATATTTGTGGTGACAAACGCCTTGCCGATGATGGGGAATGCGTCGTCTATCGCAACGCCGGTCTCAGCTGCGCAGCGGGAGCATACATCCGCAGGCAGACCGTAGGACTCGGCAACGTCTATGTAATAAGGCTCGATATGCTGGTCGACGTCGCAGATGATGAACTCGGGCAGGGTCTGGAGCGGGATGGGGATAAGATCCTTGAAGCCCTTCATGAACAGCGGTGGCAGGACCTCGTCCATCGGGACCATAACGTCGCTCAGCGGGCCGCCGCCGAGACGCTTGTCGTTGGAGAGGACGAGTGCGATCTTACCGGTGAGGCTCTGAACGATGGCATGCATATTCATGTGAGCTATCTTCAGTTCATAGCCGCGGTAGCCCTCGAACAGGCGGTCGATAAACATAAAGGTGCCGAGGTAGGAGCCCATCCAACGGTACTCCCAGAAGCCCTTGAGACAGGGAATGGGAGCGGAAGCAACCATCTTTGCCATGGCGAGGAGATTGTTCAGCCATGCAACATAGTCGACCATGGTGTCCTTAACGCCGCGCCACTCACGCCATTTTGCAACGCCGGTCTTGTCGTAGTAGCGGCTGCGCTGGCCGCCGACGCCGTGCTCTGCCTGCCAGATGGGGTCAAAGCGCTCGAGCTTTTTATCGATAGAAGCTATTATTTTATCAGCAAACTTCATCTTATTTGCCTCCCTGAATGGACTTGATTTCCAGCGATTCTATGAAGGCCTGGAAGCGGGTACGAAGCTGACCGACTGCACCAAGCGCATATTCCTTTTCGATGGTGCAGCAGGGTATATGCAGCTCCTCGGTGAAGATATGGTGCGCCAGGACCTTTTCATAGCTCCAGAACTCGCAGAACTTCATATTCTCGTAGATGATGCCGTCGGCCTTGAAGTCGTGTACGAGCTTGGTGACCTCAGCATGGCGCTGATCGATCTTGTCGCCGTCCATGAAGCGGGCGCACTGGTTCCAGTGCAGGTAGTGGCGGCAAATGGCGTCGAACGCGGTCTCTCCCGGGAATATCTCGATCTGCTCGCGGCTGGGGAAGCTGCCGAAGCAGTAGCGATCCGCAACGACCATCGCGCCGCAGGTCTCGATGAGCTTGGTGAACTCAGGGTCGTCGACCTCGGAGCCGACGAGTACTACACGGGCACGGAACGGGAACTTCTCTTCCGGCTCGCGGGTCTTAAGCTCTTCAAGAGTCTCCTCCAGATAGGGCTTGATGAGGTAGTGCGGACACACCTGACTTACAAGATTGATGACGTGGAACTCATAGCCGGTGATGTTGGGATTCTCCCTCTTGCGGAAGCTGCCGATCTCGGTAATGATGCGGCTTATCTCGTTGTGATCCTCAATGGCCTTGCGCATTGCGGCGTCGGACACATCCACACCGAAGCGGGACTTGAGCTCGTCAACGACCTTGAGCTTGAGCTGAGCCTTGTAGTAGTCGAGGTTGGTCTTGTCGCCCTTCATGGGAGGGTCGATCTGAGTGACGAAGAAGCGGGGATTCTTTACAGGGTTGATAAGGAAGAAGTGCTCCTCCATGCGCTCCATAGTAGCGCAGGATTCCGCGCCGAGCAGAGCGTCGAGGTAGTTGTAGCCACCCTCTATGGCGCGCTCAAGGATGGAGCGGGCATAGGGACATGTGCGGGTGGTCATGTAGTAGCTTGCGAGGTCCGTGGAGACGCAGCGGGGAGCGCGCAGACGGCTGGAGAAGCAGCCGGGCAGGTTCAGCAGAACCTCGGGGACATAATAGCAGTTATATCCCAGCGCGTACTTTCCTTCTTCGACCGCCTTCGTGACAAGCTCGTTCTGAGCGTCCTGAAGGAGGTTTTCAAAGTAGATAAGATGCTTAAGGTCTTTCAAGCAATACACCTCTTTTTCAATTTTACCACACGAAAACATGGATTTCGGGCATGGTACATCTGGTAAAATATTAACACATTATGAACCATACGTCAAGGAAAAGACGCGATTTCCGGCCGTGAAACCCTTGGACAATCAAGCCAAATTGTCCGACAGCCGTCTGCCGTATGCAGTCGAGACGCCGACCCCTTTCTTTACCTTAACTCTGCCCGCAAAAACAGCCGGAGATACCCTCATTTCAGGTATCTACGCTATTTCAGTGATATACAGCAAGGCGCCGGGAGCTGACAGCTCCCGGCGCTTGGATCGTTACATGATAATGCACTTTTTCGGACAGGCCTCAGCACATGTGCCGCAGGCAACGCATTTCTCGTCGTCCAGCTTCCACGACTTGTTCGCACGGTCGACCTCTATCGCTCCGGCAGGGCATTTCTTTGCGCAGAGCGTACAGTAGACGCATTTCGACGGGTCGCTGACGGGCTTGCCGTCGTCGCGGGGCTTGACCTCTGCGGCGGGAACCTCGGTCTTAGCCGGAGCAGTCTCGGCAGGCTTTGCAGCAGCTGCGGGAGCCGTCTTTTTGACGGGCGGCTTCTTTACAAAGC
>CAKTNU010000063.1 GCA_934589325.1 uncultured Oscillospiraceae bacterium
GCCCATTATATGCAGCCGGCGCCGCATTGGGAATGTTACGGACTTACCCCGGCGGCCGTCAAGCATATTGCTCGGAGAGATATAAACTTGCTCTCTCCTGTATGCGCTGTGCGGCGGCTTCCGCAGTCGTTCCACCGCCGAGATACACGTTGACCTCCTGCCAGATTATGTTATACAGTGCGCCGTCGAACTCATCCACGCAATCAGCCGAATCGATTATCGCCTGCGCACGGCGCATCGTGGTTTCGTCTGGCGGAGCTATTGCCGCAGTGGCATTGACGACCTGCCCATCCACCTGCCGCGCAAGACCGACGGCGGATGTCCCATCGAGCGCCTCACACCACTTTACCATCATTGCATCCAGCGCCCGCTGTGTCAGCGGGACGCCCGGAACACTACTTTGGAAGCTGTCGCCGAGCATATATTTGAAAAACTGCCACACGCCGTCTTGCACATCCGAACTGCTAGACATTCCGAGCCGCAGCTGCGGAGATACCGCGACTCCGCTGCCGTTTGTCGACGGAAAGCCCACCGACTCAGAAATACCGCCGAACACCGCGTCTGAGTAGACCAGCCACTCTACGACATTGTCCATACCGCAGCAATAGAGATACTGGTCGCCGAAGTATATGTTTTCCCAATCGCCGGTCGTATCGTCCTTCTCTGCCGGGAGCCTGGCAATAAACTTCAGCATCCGCGCAAATTCCGGTGTGTCGAAGCTGCAGCTTGCATTGCTGCGGTCTATATACTCTGTGCCGGTGTAGGTGATGAGGCGCGACAGGAAGCGCTCACGCGTCATATTGCTGCCGAACATTTTTTCTGCGCCCAGTCTGTCCGCCGCGTCGAGAAATTCGCTTACGCTCATATGTTTCGCTGAACCGAAGCGTTCCGCCGTTGTAAATACCGTTACGATCGAATACGACGGTACGAGCTGATACAGGTGCCCGTCATCTTCCAGCGCTGACGCGGCTCCTGAAACCAAGTCATCATAGCTTATCTCCGAGTCGTTATCGAACCACGGCTTCAGGTCGGTAAGAAGTCCTTTTGAGGCGTAATTTACCCCCGAAAGGCTCCATAGGTCGTATATATCCGGCGCACTGCCTGCAGCTATGTCAGCATTCAGCCGGTTGTATCCGGCTGACTTGTCACTGCCGTTATTATAGGAGCTGTAATCGAGGATATCTATTCGATAGTCGGGGCTTGAATTATTAAAGTCAGTGACCGCACGGCGCAGGAGCTGATCACCGGCCGCATCACTTCCTGAACAGGTCGCAAGAGTAATCACCTGAACGTCATCGTTTTTGCTGACTGTCCATATTGCCGGCTTCCCGTCAGTAGCTGCCGCGAAGAAGCGGCTTGCGCCGAGTTCTGTAAAGCCGACAACACTTGCGCCGCTTGAAAACAGATTGGCGTAAGCGTTCTTCGCGCCCGTCGTGTAATTGATGTTATACAGAATGTTCGGATCAGACGCGTTCCAGCTGTATATTTCGGAGCCACTGCCGCCGAAACAGGCGGTGTAATTACCGTCGATCGTCCAGCTTTCCTTCTCGCTGTACGCTATTCTGTCCGAATCCTTCCGCACCACGCGCTGGATTTTTGTCGATGCGCCGTCGGACGAAACAATGAAAATATCGTCTCCGTCCCGGAATACATTTAGATTCCCAGAGTACGGGCCGAACGTTTCAATTACACCGGACGGCGTGGGGATATACACACTGTCAGCCGTCTCATATAGCTCTGAACCGGTGTCAAAGAGAAACAGTATGCTGAATATGTTCTGCCCGCTCAGTTCGGACGGAACCTCAAGCTCCGTGTAATTATACACGATGTCATCGAGCGGCTGCGTCCGGATGTTGTACCGGCGGTAGCCGCCGTCGGACCTTTTCGTAATAACATATGCTATATCTCCGTAACTATCCATATTAACGACATTGTCGAGCACCAGGCCACTGATCTCGTACAGCACACCGTCCGCAAAACAGTATACTCTGTATTCGCCGTCCAGCTCGGCACAGAATAGGATACTCTCTCCTGCCTGCACAGCATTACGGACTACTGCGCCGCCCTGCGGCAGAGATATCAGCTCCGCCGAAAAGAGGCGTGCCCCGCCTTCACCCGACAGCGTTCCTCCGAACTGCACGCCGCCTGTGTACTTGTCCTTGCCGCAGGCGCACAGCAGCAGCGCAATGGCAAGCAGCAGAATCATTGCCGACAAACGTCTTGTCTTCATCATACGCACCTCATTTCTCTGTCATTTGATTCTGGGATCTTGTACAGAATTATATCAGAACAAATGTATAATTTGTGGAAATTTAAGAATTTTTCAGATTTTTCCGTCTGAAATCCACCTGAACAGGATGCGCATAAGCTGTTCGGCAGCTTACATCACGATTGACTTTTTGCACAATTTTTGTTAAAATATCAACTAAGCAAAGCTATATTCTAAACAAGGAAGTGGTATCATGAATCTTACTCCCGAGCAGCAGGCGCTGCTCAACGGCGAGAAGGGCGAGATGATGGCCAAGGTCATGAAGACCCTCGTCATGTACGGCGACACCTTCGGCGCACAGCGTATGGTTCCTGTCACAAGCGAATACGGCCACACCGTCATATCCTACGGCCTTGCCGCGCTCAAGCCGGTCTACGACTTGTTTGACCGTCTTATCGACGCCGGCCTGACCCACGGCCAGAAGTTCACTGCTGACCCACGCCCCCTCGACAAGAACGTTCCTACGTCCTTCCTGGAGGACATCGTATTTCAGAAAATAATGTACACCCAGCAGGACCGCTTTGAGGAACAGCTCCGCAAGCTCGGCATCACCAACGACGATGCATACTCCTGCACATGCTATGTCGATCAGATGGGCAACAAGCCCAAGCAGGGCGACGTTCTGAGCTGGGCAGAAAGCTCCGCTGTCGTGTACGCGAACTCCGTCCTCGGAGCGCGCTGCAACCGCAACTCCGGTATGATAGAGCTGATGGGCTCCATCGCCGGATTTGTCCCGGAGTTCGGCCTGCTGACCGACGAGGGACGCAAGGCAACCTGGATAATCGAGGTCAAGTGCGAGCATAAGCCCGAAGCACAGCTTCTCGGCTCTGCCATCGGCATGAAGGTCATGGAGGAGGTCCCTTATGTCAAGGGGCTCGACAAGTGGCTCGGCACAGAGCTTGACGACGAGGCCTGCACCTATCTCAAGGACTTTGGTGCGGCGACAGCCTCAAACGGTGCAGTCGGCCTGTTCCACATAGAGAACCTGACACCCGAAGCCAAACAGCAGGGCGAGGCTCTGATAAAAGAGGGCGCACAGGTCTACGTCATTGACGATGCAGAGCTTCAGCGTGTGCAGGACAATTATCCTGTCATCTGGAAGGACAGGAACGCCAAGCCCGAGCTTTGCTTTGTCGGCTGCCCGCACATGACGCTCAAGCAGATGGAGGACTGGGCAGACGCTATCGGAAAGAAGCTTGAAGCCAACGGAATGGATAGGATAAGCGTCCCGACCGTGTTCACCGCATCCCCCGCTGTCATCCGCGAGCTGAACCGCGGCATCTATGCCTCGAAGCTGGCAAGCTATGGCGTCATCGTCAGCTATATCTGTCCGCTGATGTACATGAACAACCCCCTCTGCAAAAAGAAAGCGGTCATCACCTCATCTAACAAGCTGCGTACATATACGAGCGCACGCTTCTATAAAGAGGATGAGATCCTCGACATAATCACCGCCAAGGAGGGAAGAAAATGAAGCAGTTCAAAGGGCGCGTAATAGTCCCCGGCACGGCGACGGCCGAGGCGCTGGTAAGTCACGGCGGCTTCAATACGCTGGCAAGCTATCAGATGGCTATGATGTTCGGCGACAAGAAGGTCAAATGCGGCGACCAGAACAATCCCGACCTGTACAAAAAGTCAATGCTGGGCAAGGCGCTGTGCCTGCCGCAGACCATCGGCTCCACCACCGGCGGTATGGTGCTGTACACCGTATGTTCCCGCCATCTCCAGCCCGCATGCATGCTGTTCAGCATGCCGATAGATTCCCTTGCAGCCTCCGGCGCAATACTTGCCGATGTCTGGACCGACGCAAAAATGCCAGTTGTGGACCAGCTTGGAGACGAGTTCCTTGAATACGTCAAAACCGGCATGACCGTCACACTTAAGGATGACGGCATAGTAGAGGTCGAATAAGTTTCAGAACATAATATTATGATTTGGCACCCCGGTTCGCGGTTTTTTGCGGGTCGGGGTGCTTATTGCTCCGCTTTTTATTTACAGCATCGGCCTTTAATGCTATAATATCTCCCTCGGAATGGTGGTGTTTCAGTGGAGCTGTCTGCAAAAAAGATGAATATAAAATATGCCTTTGTGCAGGCCGGGTATTGGATGGGCTTCTGCGTAGCGTTCAGCTTCGCCGCTGTCGTGCTTCAGGCCCGCGGATATTCCAACACGGAGCTTGGCGGTATCATCGCCGCAAGCAACATCGCCGGGCTGCTGCTCTCTCCCGCCATCGCTTCAAGGCTGGACAGCTCAAGGCGCTTTACGGTATTCCACGCACTGTGGCTGCTGCAGCTCTCTCAGCTCGCGCTGCTCGTTATATTTACACTGCTCCACGGCCGAGGTGCTGCGGTATCGGCCGTATTCGGCCTATATCTCGCACTTGAGCTGTGCATAAACCCTGTGAATACTCAGCTCTATAATCTCATCGAGCTCAACGGTCTGCGTATAAATTACGGTGCAGCCCGCGGTATCGGCTCCCTATCCTACGCCGCAATATCCGCCTTACTCGGCATTATTGTTGGGCGCTTCGGTGCTTCGGCTATACCGGCAGCCGGCATAGTACTCATTCTCGTTCGCTTCGCGGCGCTGCTGTCCGTACAGCTTCGGTTCAAGGCCGTATCCAGGGGGCCTGCGGCGGCCGACTCGGTCAGCGCCAGCCGCTCGGTCTTTGCCTTTCTGCGCGGCGAGACAAAGTTCTGCGGTCTGCTGTTTGGCATCGCAATGCTGTTTTTTGCTCACAATCTGGTCGGCAACTTCATAATAAACGTGGTGCGCAATGTCGGCGGGGACGAGACCGGCATGGGCTGGCTCAATGCGTTCATGGCCGCCGTGGAGATACCAATGATGTTCTTTTACAGCAGGCTGACCCGGCGTTTTAAATGCTCGGCCACGGTACGCTTTGCAAGCGTCATGTTCATCGCAAAGGCGGCAGCATGGGCACTCGCGCCGAACATGGGCGGTCTGTATGCCGCCTGCCTGCTTCAAACCTTCTCCTTTGCGATAATCATCCCCGCAAGTGTACATTATGTAAACCTGTATATCGCTCCGCAGGACCGTGCTAAAGGTCAGTCCCTTATCGCCGGTATGACAAGTCTCGGTTCGATATTTGCAAGTCTCTTCGGCGGCATATTGTACGACACAACGACCGTCCGCACCACGCTCCTCATCGGCACCGCAGCCGCTGCGATCGGCGCCGTTCTTTGCCTGAGCTGCACCGAGCTCGGTCGGGAAGCATCTGACATATAAGGCAATAGCCGATATATAAAATTGCCCCATAAGCATTGCATAGCAATGCTTATGGGGCTTTTCCGTTATATTCTTTTTGGCTTATGCAGCCTTGGCCGCTGCGTGATCAAGGTCGCTCATATCGTAAAGCGGAGTCTTGCTCTCACCGAAGCGCCAATAGGCGGCAAGGGCATAATAGCTCTGTGCGGTCGCTATTTCGTCAAGCTCACCGTCGGCAGTGTGGCGGAATCCGCCGCCGTCAACGTAGAAGCTGCACAGAGAATCAAGAACGCTGACGCCGTTTTTCACGAAACGGCTGTCGGTATCAGGATCAATGCCAAGCGCGGTCAGCGCGGTAATGACCTGTGCAGCAGATTCGGGCGTAACAACGCCTCGGCTGGTAAAGCCGCCGACAGAGGTCTGCATCGCAGCCAGGCAGCTTATCGCCTTATCCACTGCGGACTTGATTGCCTTCTCATCGTCGGTCTCGGGCTCCTCTGCATAGTACGCCGCCAGCGCCTGGAGCGCCATTGCAGTCATATCCGACTCTGCAGTATCGCCGGAGAATGCCCAGCCGCCATCCTTGAGCTGCTTATCGAGAATGAAGCGTACAAGCTCCTCACGGGTGGTCTGCTCCTTACCGTCGGGAGCTGCAGGAATATCATATCCACGGCTGTCGAGCGCAAGCAGCGTGTATATCACTCCGCTCAGTCCCTGAGCCTCCACATAGTCCAGGTCAGCAAGCGCGGCCAGCAGATCATGCCCTGCAGCATCGGTCACATCCTTATCCAGCGCCGAAAGTGCGATGATAAGGCGGGCATTGTCGGTGACGCGCTTCGCGTCAAGTCTGCCGTCAGCGTCGATATTCTCCTCAACATAGCTCTCAACGGCCTTATAGTACTTTGCGTACAGCTCCGGAAGCTCACGCTCGCTGCGCGCAAGACCGAATACAGGCCATTCGCCTCCGAAACGGCAAATATCCGCCTCGTCCATCGCCTGAATGTAGTCACCGGTGGTCTTATAGATGTCTGCGAATCTTTCTGCGGAGCCGCGGATGAGCTCAGCATAGGTCTTTTCCGCCGCAAACAGGGTGCTGCGGTTTGTGACCTTGCCCTTGTCTGCATCGCTCAGGCCGTCATACGCGGTGCGTGCGGCACTTATTTTGTCGCCGCTGGACTTGTCAACCGTGCCGATAGCGTCAATGAGCTTGATGACCTCTTCCGGCGTGTACTTGGATCCGCCGTTTATATCGCGGTAATCATCGGTATAGAAGAACGCTATTCTGTCGCCGTCGGATATATAGTACTCACTCATCACGACGCCTGGTACTCTGCCGTTTACCGAGTACATCCAGCCGGAATATTCGCCGCGGTCTTTATTGCGGAGAGTACCGTTCGGTCCGCTGATGCCGGTCACAAATCTGCCGCCCTCTGAGGTATAGCCATTATCAGCCAGAGCACGCCCAAAAACGTCAAATACGGTCGTGCCGTCGGTGAGGTCAATAAAGCTCTCAGAGAACCAAACGGAGCCGTTGTCGCTGAGGGTAAAGCTCGCCTTGAGCTTGGTCTCCGTGGGCTTATCGGTACTGGGATCTGTGCCGAGAACGACGAGCTCTGCCGTTACGGGCTGCTTATACAGCGCCGCAAAGCGCGCATCGTTCGGGTATTTCTCGGCATACTTGCCGAGTGTCTCGCTGGACAGCCAGCTTGTTACCGTCACGGCACGGTGCTCCTTCTCGCGGGTCACGAGCAGATTTTCATGAGTAATGACTCTTGCGTTCGATGAGCGGAAGGTGCGCCAGCTCTCCTCCACTTCCCAGCCGTCCATCGCAGCAGGGACGATACCGCGGCCGGTCATGGTGTCATAGCTGTACGCCCAGGTGAGCTTGCCATCCTTGAGATACGCCTCGGTAAAGGGTTCGAGGTCATACTTTATCTCATCCGGTTTGCTGTTGGCGTTCTTGATACCGTCGAAGTAGTGTGCCTTGACCTGCTCCATCAGCGCGGTCTCTTCCGCTATTTCCTCGTCGGTCAGCGGCCGGACGGTGACGGTGATGTCGCGTGAGGCGGTAACTCCGGTCTCCTTATCCGTTATCGTGATGGTCATCGTGACATCCTCCGGTTCCTCGCCGGGGAGTGGACGGTACACGTATGCGCGTGCGGCATTGTTGACGTCAGGCGTCTCTATCACGTTCTCATCAGAGCTCGTGATGGTCACAGGCTGATACTTACCGTCAACGCCGATATCACGGGTAGTCGGGAAACGGATATCGTTGGCGACATTGTCGTTATCCAGCTTTTCACCGGTGACAAAGTCACGCAGGCCTGGATCTTCAAGCGCCGCGTCGAGCTTCTCGCCGAGCTGACGGCTCAGGACCTCATGCGGATCCTCATCGGCCGGCTTGACCAGGACCTTGAACACCTTGCTGATACTCAGGCCGTCGATGCTGTTGGCTTTCATAGTGACGGTCAGTGTAACGGTGACCGCGTGCGCACCGGGCAGCACAGTGACGGCATACGGGGAGTACACCGGATAAGACGGCGCGGAGCCGACCTTCAGGTACTGCGAGTTGCTGCTGGTCCAGGTCATCACTGCCCAAGTGTTGAGGTCGGTATTGCTGCCGTAATCGACATCGGCAGAGTCTGCGCCCTCCTTGACGGAGTAGCGTGGCAGAGTATCAAGCTCGCCCACGGTTATTTCCTTGGGAACGCTGACGCGGTCAAGCTCCGCGGCAAGCACTTCACGGGCACGGCTGAGATCCCACGTGATATTGGTGTACATCCGCTTCTCGGCGCTTGCACCGTTGAGGCTGAGCACGAAGTTCACGTAGAAATACGAGCCGCGGCCGGTCATGGCGGGGTCGAAGTAATAGTTTATCTTGCCGTCGGCCTCAACCGATGCGAAGCCGTCATAGGGCTCGACGCTTTCCTTGACAGTGACGGTCACATCGCCGTAGCCCTTGGCCTCCAGCAGAGCGGAGACCGCGTCAGCGGCGTTTGTATCAACGCCATATTTCGGCGTGAGAGAATAAGGCAGTGCGGAGACCGCATTTTTCAGTGTCGCCTCAGCCTTTACCGCCTCCTCTGAGAGCAGGGTGAGCACGTATTCGCGGCTCTTGCTCTCGCCGGCAGCGGTGTCGGTGACGGTCACTTTGACGGTGACTGCGGTGCTGCCGCTCTCGGGCAGGGCGATGACCTCGCCGCCGCTTATGAGTGCCTTGTTATCTGACTCATAAACCGCGCTCCAGCCTGTTC
>CAKTNU010000064.1 GCA_934589325.1 uncultured Oscillospiraceae bacterium
CGCTATGAGGATGTAGACAATAGTCATTTTGAATAATGCTCCCTGACATATGCTCTGGCCGCCGAGTCTGCAGCCAGTATGGTCTCAAAATCTGCCTCCTGTGTGCTGCCCAGCGCTTCCACCGCGGCAGCGGCACAGTCGTATATCCGGTTATAGCCCAGCCGATGCTGCAGAAACAGCCCGACGGCCACTTCGTTTGCCGCACTCATTACGCACGGCACCGTGCCGCCCGCTCTGGCCGCATCCATCGCAAGGCGCAGGCAGGGGGTCTTTTCGTAATCCGGAGCCTCGAAGCTGAGGTCCTTGAGCTTCCAGAAGTCGAGCCGGTCGAACATTGAGGGGCAGCGCTCCGGATAAGTCAGCGCAAGCTGGATCGGAAGCCCCATATCCGGCACGCCGAGCTGGGCGATGACCGTTCCGTCGACAAGCTCTACCATAGAGTGTATGACGCTCTGCGGGTGGATTACCACCTGAATATCGTCCGGCGTTACGCCGAACAGATGCATGGCCTCTATAAACTCAAGCCCCTTGTTCATCATCGTCGCACTGTCGACGGATATTTTTGCGCCCATGCTCCAGTTCGGGTGCTTTACGGCCTGCTCCGGCGTGACGTTCTCCAGCTCTTCGCGGGGTCTGCCGCGGAACGGGCCGCCGGAGCCGGTGAGCAGTATTTTCTTCAGCTCCCCTTTTCCGCGCCCCATGAGGCACTGGAATATTGCCGAATGTTCGGAGTCTACCGGCACTATCTCCGCGCCCTTCTCCGCCGCCCTGCGCATGACGATGCTGCCTGCGCAGACAAGCGTCTCCTTATTTGCAAGGGCAATGCGCTTTTTTTCGTCGATGGCGGCAAGCGTCGGCTTCAGACCGACCGCGCCGGACACTGCCGTTACCACGCAGTCGCTCGAAGCGAGCGTTGCAGCCTCGATAAGCCCTTCCATCCCGGTGCCTACGCGTATATCCGTATCGGCAACCGCTATTCTGAACAGCTTTGCCGCATCCTCGTCATAGACCGCGACAAATTCCGGCTTCAGCCTTCTCGCCTGCTCCTCGAGCAGATCTATCTTTCTGTTCGCGGTCAGCGCCGAGACGCGCATGCCGATATGCTCGGCTACCGCGATGGTCTGCCGTCCGATAGATCCGGTGCAGCCCAATATTGAAATGGAATTTACCATGGTAATCCCCTTTTTGTCTGTTTTATACGGCTTTGCCGTTCACACCCTGAGCGTGCGCAGATACGCCTTGTGCTCATCGGTCACACGATAGCTCTCTATCGCCTTTTGGATAGTCTTATTATGCGTCCACGGCTCGAGGCAGCGCCGCTCAAGGTAAGGCAGCACCTCATCATAGTTCTTTGCAAGCGCCGTTGCAAAATACCACGCCTGCATCATATTGAGATAATATTTGTCGTACCCGGCAAAGCTCCCGTCGTCTGCCGCGGCTGCCATGTCCGCGTACTCCGGGCGGAAGTCGCCGTCCAGATACCAGCGCATCAGAAGTTCTATTGCATAACGCCGTGTGTATATATGCTCCGACGCTATCCAGCGGCGAATGTTCCCCATAAGCTCCGCCTTATGCCTGCCCAAAACCTTGGGGTTCAGCTGGTCGCAGGTCGCCCAGTTGTCGACATAGGGCAGAAAGGTCTCAAGCGCCCAGATACATTCCTCATAATCGCCGATATACTCTATCAAAAAGCCATGCAGCGCGTTTTCTTCAAAATATCTGTGCGGCAGCGCATCTAAAAATTCCGCGGCAGCCGCCGTCCCGTGCAGCTCCTTTGCCAAGGCCCGCAATGCCGGGGTCCGGACGCCTATGACCGTATCGGCATCTACGGTCGGCATGAGCTTTGAGTTAAACTTCTGAAAACCGCCGTCCCGCAGGGCAAAAAGCCGCTTCCGGATCTCCGTCACGGGTTCTTCACCCCACCGAAGCGCCTGTCGCGATGCCTAAATTCGGCTATCGCCTTATCAAGCTCATGCGGCGTGAAGTCCGGCCACAGCACATCCGTAAAATAAAACTCCGAATACGCGCACTGCCAGAGCAGGAAATTTGAAATCCGCTGCTCCCCGCCGGGGCGTATCATCAGATCCGGGTCGGGGATCCCGGCGGAATACAGATAGCCCGAGAACATCTCCTCAGTCAGTTCTCCGTCCGTCCGCCCCGCGGCCGCATCCTGCGCATAGCGCTTTGCGGCGTGAAGTATCTCATCCCGGCCGCCGTAATTGAGGCAGATATTCGCCTGGAAGCCCTGATAGCGTTCGGATATCTCGTTGGTCTCGGCAACGAGCGCCTGGAGCTCGGGGCTGAGCGCCGTCACATCGCCGAAGACCTTCATGCGTATTTTATCCCGCTCCATCGTGTCTATCGCTTCATGCAGATACTTTTCCAGCAGCTTCATGATGGACTTGACCTCGTCCTCGGGACGCTTCCAGTTTTCGGTTGAAAATGCATACACGGTAAGATAATCGACGCCGATATCCTTGCAGTAGGTCGCTATCTTTCTGAAATTCTCCGAGCCTGCCGCATGTCCCGCTGTTCTGGGTAGGCCGCGTTTTTTTGCCCAGCGGCCATTGCCGTCAAGAATAATGGCAATATGGCGGGGGAGGCCGGATGTCTCCCGCTCCCCCGCCTTATTTCTCTTTTTAAACCACGCCATTTCTCAGATTTCGGTAAGCTCTTTTTCCTTCGCGGCGATTATCTTGTCTATCTCCTTGGCATAATCGTCGGTGAGCTTCTGGATATCCTTCTCGGCGTTCTTGTAATCGTCCTCGGTTATCTCGGAGGCCTTCTGCTGCTTTTTGAACTTCTCTATCGCCTCACGGCGGACATTTCTTATCGCTACCTTGTACTCCTCGCCGTACTTCTTGGTCTGCTTGACGAGCTCCTTACGGCGCTCCTCGGTCAGCGGCGGGAAAACGAGGCGGATCATACGGCCGTCGTTCTGCGGGTTGATGCCGAGGTCGGAGGCGAGTATGGCCTTCTCGATACCCTTGAGAACGCTCGCGTCCCAAGGCTGTATCAGAAGGGAACGGGGGTCAGGCGTGGCGATAGACGCGACCTGCTGGATGGGGGTGGGAGAGCCGTAGTAGTCGACCTCTATCTGGTCAAGCACCGCGGCATTGGCCCGGCCTGCGCGGATGGTCGCCAGCTGAACGCTGAGCGCTTCGCAGGTCTTTTTCATTTTGGTTTCAAATTCTTTGTAGTCAGACATGGTTTTACCTCCGTTTATGTTGATATTTAATTCATTTAACCAAGGTGCCGAGTTTTTCGCCGCCGAGTACGCGGACGATATTTTCCGGCTCCGCAAGGGCAAAGACGATCACGGGAATATCGTTATCCATGGCAAGGCTCGTCGCCGTCGTATCCATGACGGCAAGATGACGGGCCAGCACCTCGTCATAGCTTATCTCGTCAAACTTCACGGCGCTCGCATCGGTACGCGGGTCCGCCGAATAGACGCCGTCTATATTTTTTGCCAGCAGTATCGCGTCGGCATGTATCTCCGCCGCACGCAGGACCGCAGCCGTATCTGTGGAGAAAAACGGTGCGCCGCTGCCTCCGGCAAAGAGGACTATTTCGCCCTGCTGCATATATTCAATGCTCTTTCTCGTATCGTAGCGCTCGCCGACGCCCTGAATGTCCACCGCCGTCATGACACGTGCCTTTGCTCCCATCTGGCGGAACACATCGCACACGGCAAGGCAGTTCATGCAGGTGGCAAGCATGCCCATTCTGTCGGCGCTCACACGCTCGACCTTGCCCGCGCCGTCCTTGACTCCGCGCCAGAAGTTGCCGCCGCCGATCACGATACCGACCTCAACGCCGCTTTCGGCGCATTTCTTTACCGTTGCGCAGACCTTGGAGACAAAGTCAAAATCAAAGCCGGTATGCTTTTCTCCGGCAAGCGCCTCGCCGCTTATCTTAAGTACTACGCGCTTATAAACAGGCTTCTCCATCACTATTCTCCTTTATATATCAAGTATGCCCATTATCACGATGCCGATAACGACCGTGAGGATGCACAGATAATGCTTTTTCGAGAGCTTTTCCTTCAGGAATATCCGCCCCCACACGACGGAGGCCACGCAGTATGAGGAGATTATAGGCGCGGCAAAGGCGACATGTTCAGTGTCCGCAAGCGCGTAGATATAGAAGAACTGGCCGATGGTCTCAAACACCGCGCCGGTGTATTTCGGCGCCTCCTGCCTTGCGATGAGGCGCTGCTTCTTCACGACCGTCACGTAAAACAGCGACACGAGGCCGACGACAAAGAATGTCAGCTCATAGGCAACGTTTGCTGAGTCCTCGTCAAGCGTCTCGAGCACGCGGCTGTCTGCGAAGGTGCCCAGACCGTCAAGCAGGCAGTATATCACGGGGATCAATATGGCGATCCAGCTCTTGGCATAGTGCCTGTTGCTGGCGTCCTGCCGGGCACGGCGCAGTTCCTCGTCCTCGTTCGCCTCGGTGAAACCGAGCCCGATAGTGCCGATGCACACCAGCGCCACCGCGACCAGCGCCACGGGCGGCACCTCATCCCCGATGCCCACGGTCACCACGGTAAGCACCGCGACAATGGCGCCGGAGCTGTTGCATATGGGGGACGATATCGAAAGCTCAATATATCTCAGCCCGATATATCCGACCGCCATCGACACTATGTACAGCGCCGATATGGGCAGATACGTAAGGATGATGTCCATGTTTATCTCCACGCCGCCGAAGAATATTTCATACGCCGCGTGCAGACCCATCACGATACCGACTGCCGTGACCATCTTCAGATGAGAATATTTATCCTTTTCATCCTGGCAGCCAATCTTAGAAAACAGGTCAGAGCCGCTCCAGCACAGGAGTGCAATGACCGCAAACCAAAACCACATTGTGAGAAATTCCTTTCACATATACATATTCTAAATGATTTTACCACAGCCTCGCCCTTTTGACAATTCCTAAATGACAAATTATGCGCGGCGGGCAGAATATAATCATGGTATGGAAGTTATCTACATAGACAGTCTGTTCTTTCTCAACCTCGGTGTCGACTATCTGCTGTGCCTTGCCTCGGCGCGGATATGCGGGCTGTATCTGAAGCGGCTGCGCTACCTTCTGGCAGCGGTATTCGGTGCGGCATACTCGGTGCTCGTGCTGCTGCCCGGGCTGGACATTCTCGCCGCGTGGCCGGGGAAGCTCTGCGCGGCAGGCGCAATGTCGCTTATCGCCTACGGCGGTGAGAAGCAGCCCCTGCGCTGCTGTGCGGTATTTCTCGCAGTGGCCGCCGCGTTCGGCGGTGCGCTGTGGGCAATGTCGATGTCGGCCGGGGCAGGCGGCGCCGCGCCGCTGTCGCTGGGAGTGCTCATACCCGCCTTCGCGTTGTGCTACGCCGGGCTGAACCTCATCTTCCGCCGCCGCGCAAAGCTCGCGGATAAGGCTCGCGTCGCCGTGGAGCTGAGCTTTCTCGGCCGCGAAGCGCGTTTCATGGCTCTGCTCGACACCGGCAATTCCCTCTGTGACCCGGTGAGCGGGATGGAGGTCATGGTCGTGTCGGCACATGCGCTCTCGCAGATTTTTTCCGCTTATCCCGGACTTGCAGGCGGCTCCGCGGTCGAGATTGTCGAGCGCGCCGCGGCCGTACCGGAGCTCGCAGGCCGGTTTCGGCTCGTCCCATACTCCGCCGTCGGCGGGGCGGGACTCCTCGCAGCCTTTCGCCCGGACTCGCTTACCGTTGACGGCAAGCCGCAGCCGGAGCTTCTTGCGGCGCTCTCGGATGAGCTCAATGCCGATGGCTTTGAGGCCGTCATATGACTGTCTTCATGGAATTTCAAAGGAGTTATTTATGTTATGTAAACCGCAAATCCTCTTTCTGCGTGACCGGATATTATCTATTCTTGGTTTGGAGCCGCCGTCGGTTTTTTACATCGGCGGCAGCGACACACTGCCGCCGCCTCTGGAAAAGGACGAGGAGGACGCCTGCGTCGCCCGGCTCGAAAGCGGCGATGACGCCGCACGGCGTGAGCTCATCGAGCACAATCTGCGCCTCGTCGTGTACATATCCAAGCGTTTTGAGAATACGGGCATCAACATCGAGGATCTGATATCCATCGGCACTATCGGGCTCATCAAGGCCGTGAACACCTTCAACTCCGACAAAAAGATAAAGCTCGCGACCTACGCCTCCCGCTGCATCGAAAACGAGATCCTCATGTATCTGCGCAAGATAAGCGCCCAGCGTACCGAAGTCAGCTTTGACGAGCCTCTGAACACCGATTGGGACGGCAATGAGCTGCTGCTGTCCGATATTTTGGGCACCGACGAGGACGAGGTATCGCGCCCGCTTGAGGACGACGCCGACAAGCAGATGCTCATGGCAGCCATCGACTGTCTGAATGAACGGGAAAAGACTATAATCCTCATGCGCTTCGGGCTGTCCGGCTCCGGCGAGTACACGCAGAAGGAGGTCGCCGACCTCATGGGCATATCGCAGAGTTATATCAGCAGACTGGAAAAAAGAATAATCGACCGGCTGCGCCGCGAGATGATGCGGCAAATGCAGTGTTGAAAACGCGGCAAAGGTCGGGTATAATATCCATATCACTCCTACGGAGGCAGATATGGATATTTTTGATCTCATCGGGCCGATAATGGTCGGCCCTTCAAGCTCGCACACCGCCGGAGCAGTCCGCATCGGACTCGTCACGCGGCGGCTGCTGGGCGAGGAGCCGACGCAGGCGGAGCTGCTGCTGCACGGTTCGTTTGCCGACACCGGCCGCGGCCACGGTACCGACCGTGCGCTGATAGCGGGGCTTCTCGGCATGGAGCCGGATGACGGCCGCATCCCGGACAGCTTCCGATATGCCGCGGAGCACGGGCTGAAATTCAGCTTCGGCTCCTGCACTCTGCGCGAGGCGCACCCGAACAGCGTGCTTCTGCGTGTCTCCGGCGTTGGCGGACGACATGTCGAGGTCGTCGGCGCATCGATAGGCGGAGGCCGGATACAGATTCGGCAGCTCAACGGTATGCCGCTGTGCTTCTCCGCCGAACAGCCTACGCTTATTGTCAATAACGAGGATCAGCCAGGCAGTGTGGCCGACGTATCGCGTCTGCTGGCGGAGCACGGGATAAACATCGCGACCTTTCAGGTCAACCGCAGCTCACGCGGCGGTACGGCGATAATGGTCATCGAATGCGACGCAAAGCTCAGCGAGGACATAGCCGAGGACATCCGCCGTCTCCCATGCATCCTCAACGCCGTCTGCGTCTGAGCGTCAAAGGCCATCCCCTGGGGAGAAGGCTCTCCAATACTGTTATACCAAGGAGTCTGACATGTCTATTTTTTCATCCGTCGAGGAACTGCTGGCCGAATGTGAGAAGCGGGATATACCGTTATGGCGGCTGGTAATGGAGTACTCCGCACGGGAAAGCGGCGTGCAGTGCGAAAAATCGTGGGACGAGATGCGGCGCAGGCTTGCCGCTATGCGCAGTGCCGACACATCCTACGATCCCGAACAGCGCTCGCGAAGCGGTCTCAGCGGCGGCGACGGCGCAAAGCTGGAGCGCTACTACCGTGCAGGCAAGTCCATAAGCGGTGAATTTATCGGCGAGATCCTCGCCTCCGCTCTGCGCATGGGCGAATGCAACGCGTGTATGCACCGCATCGTCGCCGCGCCCACGGCCGGTGCCTGCGGCGTGATGCCGGCAGTGCTGCTGCCATATGCCGAGAGGTTCGGCTGCACGGATGACCGCCTTATCGAGGCGCTGTTCGTTGCCGCCGGCTTCGGCGCCGTGATCGCAACGCGTGCTTCAATATCCGGAGCAGAGGCCGGCTGTCAGGCGGAGATCGGTTCCGCAGCGGCAATGTCGGCAGCGGCTCTGGTATATCTGCACGGAGGCAGTGCGCAGCAGATGGCGCAGGCCGCCGCAATAGCGCTGAAAAATATGATGGGGCTGGTCTGCGACCCTGTGGCCGGACTCGTCGAGGTCCCGTGCGTCAAGCGCAACGTTGCGGGAGCTATGAACGCGCTCTCCGCAGCGGAGCTTGCGCTTGCGGGGATAGAATCACGGATCCCGGCGGATGAGGTCATCGATGCGATGCGTGCCGTGGGCGAGGCTCTGCCTGCCGCACTGCGCGAGACCGGGCGCGGCGGCGTCGCCGCAAGCCCGACAGCTATAGCTTTTCGCGAAGATTTTTTTGGAAAGCAGGCTTGACTTTTTCCGAAAAACCATTAAAATAACAGCGAATCGAAAACGAGAAAACATCGTGCAGCGACAGCGTAAGTCCGGATATTATTCCCGGACTTACGCTTTTTTGTCGCCTGCACGATGTTTTCTTTTATAAAAAGGAGAGTTTCAAACCATGCAATCTGAAAACCCACGGCTCTGGACGCGTAACTTTGCACTTATTATCATTATCAACTTTCTCGTGTTCATGAACCACATCATGCTTCTGTCCACCTTCCCGTTTTATATTGAGAGTCTCGGCGGCAGTGAGGCACTGGCCGGGCTTGCGGCAACGCTGTTTTCCCTTATCGCCGTTGTCTGCCGGCCGTTTGTCGGCTGGATGCTTGACAACGGCAGGCGCCGTGTCATACTGTTCGCCGGACTTATCGGCATGCTTCTGATGCTGCTGGGCTATATGCTCGCCTCGGCAATATTCCTCGCCTTCGTGTTCAGAATGGTCCACGGCGCATCGCTTGCCCTGAGCAATACCGCCACCGCGACCATAGCCTCCGACGTCATCCCCGGGCCGCGC
>CAKTNU010000065.1 GCA_934589325.1 uncultured Oscillospiraceae bacterium
GCTATACCACCGCCCGCTCGATTCAGTTCCGCTTGGAGCAGGCCACGGGCGATAACAGCTACTTGCAGGAAACGACGGTCTGGGTACTGCATGAATCCGAAGATGCCGAGTACCAGTCCGGCAGTATTATCTCCCCCACTGCATTCTCCGATGATTCCGTGGCTACGATTCCCGCCAAGCTGCGCGCTTTCTGGGATAAGCTGCTGGGCAAGAATCCCGATGCAGACGGCGTTGTCATTGCCAACTGGTGCTGCGTGAACAGTACGCTGGTGGTTGATTTTACCAACGCTGCCAATGACCGTGCGATTGCCAAGTGCCTGCGGGAGAGCGACTTCTCCGACCTGACGTTTGACAAGGTCTATTTGAACGGCGCAGCGGCTCCTGCGTTCTTTGCCGATAAGCAGGTTGCCGACAAACCCGCCGATGCAGAAATTACCTACTCTGCAAGTTGGATTCTGCTGAAAGATTCCGATAGGTTCAGCCAGACCGTGACAATGCTGGATGCCCCCACCCGCGTGAAAATCAGCAAAACCGATATTACGACTCTCGAGGAAATCCCCGGTGCAACGCTGCGCGTGCTGGATAAAGACGGCAATGTTGTTGACGAGTGGGTGTCCGAGGACACGCCGCACTACATGGAAGCCGTGCTGGTTGCAGGCAAAACCTATACGCTGGAGGAAACCCTTGTCCCAGACCGCTCTGGGTACGTACCTGCAAATTCCATTCGGTTTACCGTTGAGGATGACGGCAAGGTTCAGCACGTTTTCATGCAGGATGACTATACGAAAGTGCAGATTTCCAAGACCGACATTGCCACCGGCAAGGAAATCAGCGGTGCAAAGCTAAAAATCACGGATGCAGACGGCAAAACCGTTGCCGAATGGATTACGGACGGCACACCCCACTATATGGAGCGCATCCCGATGGGCACTTACACTCTGACCGAGACGATGGCTCCCACCGAGCAGGGCTATGTCCGCGCCGAGAGCATCACCTTTGAGGTTGGCCCCACCGGGGATATTCAGCGCGTAGAGATGAAAGACGACTTTACTAAGGTCGAAATCTCCAAAGCTGACATGACGGATGGCCGCGAGCTGCCCGGTGCAAAGCTGAAAATCACCGATGCCAGTGGCAACACCATTGCCGAGTGGGAAACCAACGGCCAGCCCCACCGCATCGAGCGACTGAAGCCCGGTGAGTATACGCTGACCGAGACTGCTGCCCCGGCCGGGTATCTGCTCAGCGAAGAAATACACTTCACCGTGCAGGAAACCGGGGAAATTCAGAAAGTCACAATGTATGATGCCCCGGCACATTCGCTGATTCTCACGAAACGCGATATTGCCACCAATGCAAAGCTGGCAGAGGCCCGCCTGACGATTCGCGATGCTTACGGCACGACCATCGACCGCTGGACGACTACAGACGGCGACCATGCTATCCGCGTACTGCCGGAGCGCTCCGCCGCCAAAGACCCGCACAAAAATCTGCTGCTTTTGTCCGATGACACCAGTGAACACGTCTACACGATGGTGGAAGAACTGGCCCCGGACGGGTATCTGGTTGCCGAGAGCATTACATTCAAGGTCATGCAGATGAACGATGCCCTTGTTGTATTTATCTGGCAGGACGGCGGCTGGCAGAAATCTTCCGAAGGGTATCTTGCCATGTACGATGAGCGCACCGATACGCCCGTGCCGCTTATGAAAACTTTCCCGCAGACCGGTAACATTTTATAAAACTGTGCCGAGTTGTTACACTGCGCACAATTTCAGATTGGAGTGATATTTTGTCCGTTTCCTGTTTTACTTCCACCAATTCGCATCTCTGCAAGTTTCTGCGTACCACAGGCCGCGACTGGCGCAACACCATCTACATTGAGTGCGGTGACTGCCAGCGCGCCGTGAGCCGCAACTGCAAGAATCTGCTCTGCGCCTTTGATACGACCGGTGCGCCGGTAATCGTGCCGGTGCATGATGTGGAATACCTGTTCAGCACCACCGTGGACAAGTTCGAATGCCGCACCATCCTCACGAAAGCCAACTTCTGCGAGCTGTACAAAGGCTGGATCGATGAGCATATTCGTGACCCACACGCCTGCCCGTTGAATGATTTGTATGTCAACTGGGAGATTCCCGATCCTTGCGCGGCGAGGATTTTTCTGAACCGGTAAATAGGTGTTAAATAACAACAATCCCCAAGGTGCTGCCTTGGGGATTGCTGCTTATTATACTCACTATATGTGTCAGCCGCTAAAATCAGCCAAAGCACTGGCTATTAAATCTATTGGCGGCGAAGATATAGACGGTTCCTCTTTCTGCAAATTCGGGATATGCCCCATGCTCTGCTTTTCTAAGTATTCCTGCACGATTTGCTCAATCAAGGCGCGGTCCGTCTGCTGAAAAGATTTCATCTCGGCCTTTTCATAGCACAGAATTGCATCGGCAAGATACTGTGCCTTGCCCCTGTCACGCTGCCGTTCCAAGTATTCTACGGCACACACATGGTCTGGATTTTCCATGTCAAAGCGAACTGTAAAGCGCCCCCGGTCCTTTTTCAGCTTCATGGTCCATCACTCCCCTGTCACCGTGCAGCGGTAAAGATACTCAAAGCCCTTGGCGTTCGCGTTCACGTCTTCCACAAAGACAGGGTGCGCCACCTTGCCGGATGCCTCGATTTGCCGCCGCAGCAGGCAGGCACCGCCGCCCACGAAAATAACGCGCCCTGTGCGCAGGTCAAGCTGACGCTCGCGCAGTGCGCCCAGCATATCGTTGACAAACTCCTGCGCCTGATATTCCACCAGTGCGGCGACTTCTTCCCCGTAGCTGTTTCCCTGCCCCTGCAAGAGAATGGCATCCACATCCGTTTCCTCCAGCAGAACATCCAAGTCCGAGCTCGCCTTGGAGCGAATACGGTTGTACAGCAGGATTACGCCGTTTTCCAGTGAGTCACAGGTGGACAGGTCAGCGCGGCCATTCTTCAGCAGCAGATAGTCCGCCGTGAAGCCGCCCACATCCAGAATCAGCGCACGCGGCACCGTTGCCAGCTCGCCCAACATCATAGCCGCCGCTGCAAACGCCTGCGGATAACACTGCACATTGCGGATCAGGATGCTGTACAGCTTGTCACGGTAGGAGAAGTAGATGGGTTCCTTGCGCTTGAAGTAACGCACGAACGCTTTGTTCTGCGCACCGAAGTGTGCGGGCGGCAGGCCGATGGCAAGGTCAATGGGCATCAGCCCGGAGGTATACGCGCCCTGCGCTTCGATTTCCTCTGCAATGGCAAACAGCGATAGAATAAAGAACCGCTCGTCTGTGGTTTTGTCCTTCTGGTATGGGATGCGCTGTGCGGACAGCGTATAGTAACTGCCGCTGTATTTCAGTACATCCCTGCCGTAAGGTCTGGTTTTGCTTTTCTGTACACCGGAAACAATGGCGTTCCCATGGACGGTTTTGACTTGTTTGTTGCCGTGGTCGATAGCAATAAGCATAACATCAACTCCCTTCGATGCTTATATTTACCTTATACGTTTGAATACGTCATTTCCCAACAAAATTACGCATTATTTTTTCTTATACGCTATGATGCGCATTATTTATTTGTTTGCATTTCCCCGGCGGGTGCGCTATAATGGGCAAAGTAAGTAAAAAGCACAGGAGTCTGCCATGAATAAAACGCTTGAAGTCAGTGCCATGCAGTATGATTTTCATACCTTGCTGAAAGTTTCCGATATATGCGGCCTCACCGGCGAAATCGGCTTCCATGATACAGACACCGGCTACCTCGTCAGCTTTCCCGATGACGACGGAAAAGCCAATCAGCGGATGGCCGAGTATAAGAAACGGCTTGTTGATCTCGAAAACAACATCTGGAATCGGTAATTTGGGTGATCCGCCGGGGAAAATTCAATACAATTAAAGGAATAAGCCCCTTCTGCTGAGATTGCATCAGCGGAAGGGGCTACTTTTATGTCTTATTCGGTATTCCTAATCAACTTAGTCTATTATCTTTTCCTTCAGCTCTCAGACATTTTACGCCGATCTGCCACATCAATGACAAGCCCGGTAATAAAGGCGGCAATATCCAAGAAGAACGCCAATACAAGAGAAAATGCTGCCAGCTGCCAATATGGGCTTCCCAGATAAATTAATGCCTGATCAACAGGGTTATGCTCTGAAATATAGAGGCGCTGTGCATCGTCCAACTTATCAAGGGCATCTGCACGGTCATACTCCTGCCCGCTGTCACTGACAGGCAGACCACTGATTGTTGCCTTCAGACGCTCAATTTTCTCTGTCCATAGGGGCTCCCAGTTTTTCGTGTCCTGCACGGTGTCTGCAGCCATGCTGTTGATTTGGTTCTGCAGCGCGTCGCCGGATGCTTTCAGAACCGCGTAATCCTGAACTTTGCGGATAAAGCTGTTCATATCATTCAGTAAGGTCTGAAAATCCGCGTCCACCCCACTGTCCTGTGCGGCTTGCAGCTGTTCAAACACAGCGCGTGCCTGCTGTTCGATCGCGTCCGTATCCACATCGGTCTGAAGCAATGCGCTTTGAATACTTCGCAAGGCCTGCCCAGTCTGCACGGAGGCCGCATTTTCGGCAATCCCCAGCACACCTGCATACCGTTGCAGGATTCCCTGCGCTTGCTGATAATCCTGCAAGTCCTGTTGCTGCCGGTTCATCGTGTCCTGCAAATTGCTTAACCGCGATACCGCACTGTTATAGGCATTCTGCAAGGCGGCGGTATTGCTTCCATACGGCGCATTCCGCAAGGCACCGGTTGCGCTGCTCTGCGCATCTGCCGCTGCTGTCAAGGCATCCTGCGTCTGGCTGACCTGCTGCGTCAGCTGTTCGATGCGGGTTTCCACCTGTTCGGTAAGCTGTGTCAGTGCCGCGGCAGCCTGTTCGCGCACGCCGGAGGATGCTCCCTCCTGTGTGGCGGTCTGCATCGCTTGGATTGCCGAAGCAATTTCATTTCTTGCCGCAAAGTCCGTATTGTCGACGTAGCTCGCCCTGTCTGCTGCCAGATCCATGCCGGAAGGATTCTGTGTTGTCTCGGTATCGGCGGTCTTGCCGGCAGCGTACAGCGCCGCCACCTCATCGCCCAGTGTTTCCCGCAAGGCATCACCGCTGATTTGTACAAATTCATCTGCTTTGTACAACTCGTTTCGATACACAGACTGAACCAACAGGCGGCTTTCGGTCTGCCAGCTTTTTTCGTAGACCGTGCCAACGATAAAAACATAGCTGAACCACGAGGAGCAGAACAAGACAACACCGCTGAGGGCCAGCACGCAGATTTTCCCGCGCAGACTATGTATCCAGCGCCAGAAAGTCGGCAAGTAAAAATTCAGCCCCAGCAGGATACTTTGTATGGCGAACGAGGCAAGATTTGCCTGCCACGCCTGCGAAAACACATAGTCTCGCATACCCTGTGCCGTACTCCACCACGAAACGATGGCCAGCAATACCGTGGCAAGGCGCAGCAGCATCAAAATTATTTCCTGCGAGTTTGTGGCTTTTGGTTTTAGCTGTCCCCCTACTTTTTGTAGGCGATTCCAAACATTGGTTTCGCTTGCTCCTGTCTCTTGCTCAACCGTTGGTTGCAACACTGCCTGTATCAACAGCGAAATTCCTTGAACAACTGCTACCAGTACCCACATACCGCAGAGACTGTTCATAAAGATTCCCGTATCGCTCAAAGGGGTGGGAATTCCGGCTACGCAGGTATTGAACACAAATGCCATAAGTGTGACAAATCCTGCCGCAGCAATTGCCACAGATTTTTCTGCACTTTTCTCCCCGCGCAAAAGCCGCACATAACTGAAGAAATTCAGTATCAGCAGCAGAATGTTCACCGTGACAACGGCAGATGGATTTCAAGAAGCAATCTGCTGGCACAGCAAAACCACCGCCGCAGTCAATGGCGGTAAAAGAAAAGATTGTCGTTTCCAGAAGCCACCTTTATCCGGTCTGTTCTCCATCATTATCACCCATCGCGTTCTGATTATTTCCAGTACACTTTATATAGTTAGCATACCATAGCTTTCTGCATTTGCACAACGGGTCGCCATAAATTTTACATCCGCTTTGCATGATTGGCGAAGCATTGCACTTAACTCAGCTCAATATCACTTTTAATTTTCACAAGTTTAGCGTACACATGGGTAAATGCGATATTGTTAGTTGAAAGATATTTCACAACGTGATAAAATTGAAGTCAAGCTATAATGGAAAAAAGAGATATAACATTTATTTGCTAATGGCATATAGAAATATTCAAGAAGGCATCAAAACATTATATCTATAATCGGAAGCCGTCTTTACAAAAATTTGTTTATGAGGTTTTAAATGATGGAAATGATGAGCTGGAGCGCTACTATTAGCCCCTGCGCCAAAGGATCAAAGTTGTTCGAATCATTTGATATGGATTTTTACAATAAAAAGTGTGCAGAATACGATGCTTTACCGCAGGCCGAAAAGGGAAAATACAAATCGCGTGATGCCTATGTTGTCATTCAAGGTGGTCCAAATTTAACAGCACTAAACAAGGCTTATTTAAAACTCAATAACGAAATTGATTCTCGCTTGAAGGACTCAAGTATTCCCGAACGATTATCGATTGATCTTCTTATACAACAAAATGCTGTTCTCGATTTGCTTTCATCTTTAGAAAACGAAAATTATATTAAAGACATCTACAAAGAGAAGAAACATCGGGTCCGCAATGGTTTGAATACTGCCGATGCAATCGAGTTGATGGATTGCATCCGTCAGGGACGAAGCCTCTTAGACGCGGCCATAAAGGCGGATATGATTGCAAAACCGCTGATTGACTTTTATGCTGCTTGTGCATATGCATACGCAATAATCGTAGTGCATTCTCCCTTGCATAAGTCGATTGATAGTCTTAAAGGTTCTCATGGGCATACATATAACCATGCAACTGGTTGCATCGAATTTGGTGGGGATCTCCCCAGCGGGACCTTTTTAGATTTATTGTGTGCCTTGCAAATAAGTCAAATATGTGATTATCATTCTAATATTAGCTTGAAATATTCTTTAATGCCGTCTATCGAATTGGTTCAAGATAGTAGCATTAAATTGTCGTTAGTAACATTGCTGTCTATGGTGCCAGAATTAAATGAATATTACACAAAAGTTGATACACAGAATCACTTGGTTCATAAACTGAGTATTGACACAGAAATTGTTAATTCAAGCATAACATATAATTTCTACATTGGGAATGGTATTGATAGACCCTCAAAGGAAAAGCTGAAGGCGGCTTTCAATGTAGATGATGCAGCTATTCGTGATAATCAAGGTGCCTATAAAGTAACTGTTTCATCGAGTATAATTTCGCGTATTACACCATGTATTTACCATGACCTTCGAGGGCAGCTTTGGTATATCGAGTCACCCATAGAAGGTCTGGTACTCCCGGAATTGTGTTTGCATTTTCTGATCATAAGCGCTCTATGTAACATCATGCGCTATTCTCCGCATAATTGGAGCAACATATTAACTAATAAAGTATCACCGCAATATTCGCTATTGATTAGCAAATATCTTCGCTTGTTTGAGATTAAATATCCAATGCTTGTTTCGGAATTAATTACAAATTATGTTCCCGTAATAGCTGAAAAGTAATTTATAGAGGTAATCTTATGTGGTCAAGAAATAAATATAGTGGTCCAGGTGGAGGGCTATATACTGGTCCAGGTGGAGGGCTATATACTGGCCCAGGTGGAGGTGCAAGCTCTGGTCCAGGTGGAGGACTATATACTGGTCCGGGCGGAGGTTTATATACCGGTCCGGGTGGAGGACTATATACTGGTCCAGGCGGGGGATTATACACTGGCCCGGGTGGAGGTTTATATACTGGTCCGGGTGGAGGACTATATACTGGTCCAGGCGGGGGATTATACACTGGCCCGGGAGGGGGACTGTACACAGGATACGATTTACATCCATATATGTCTAACTGGCCTCCTCGTAACTACCTACTAAAATATCTCATCACTCATGGATTTGAATACTATGCGAACTATCTGGAAAAGAATGGATATTAGAGAAGTAGTGTTAGTAACAGGTAGAAATAGCCCTACCGCCCTGTAGTTTAAACGTAGAAAGGCTTTTCCTCCATTACGCTTTTGCATTGAATTAATAAAAGTCTCATAGTGACTAAATGCCTGACATAAACAAAAGGCCCTCTTTCACAGTTCAGCGAAGGAGGGCCTTTTGTTTACTTACATCTCAGCAATTCTAATGCTTGTGCTAACGGTATTACTTTATGACATTTTGATTTTTTCGTATCATAGACTGGTTTCTTGCCGTTCGGCATTATAGCTACTGCATTTTCTGTCAGCACCGCGGCACTTAGTTCTGGTATGTAGCGATGAACCTTCACCTGCCGGTCAATCTTGGCATGAGGCATGATAAGCTCCGCCGTTCCCAGCTTGATTTTTGCTTCTTTCGGCAGCGGTGAAAGCCATTTGTAGGTTTCAC
>CAKTNU010000066.1 GCA_934589325.1 uncultured Oscillospiraceae bacterium
CGTCGGCCAGATGGAGCCGTACATGGAGCTTGCGCTTTCTGCGGATCTCGCTACCGAGCTTCAGAACCTGCACGATCTTGTGACCATTACCCTCAGCGACTCCAACATTCAGAGCGACGACGTCACGGCCGCTCTCAACCGCATGCAGAGCAACGCATATTCTGCCGCGCAGGGCGCGTCCAGCCTTGCCGACCATGTCGGCAACGTAGCCGATGAAGCGATAGACGCGACAAACGAGCTGCTCAGCCGCATAGACTACTCGATAAAGGCTATGGAGCCGATAATGTCCGACCTAAACCAGGCGGCGGTCAACTTCTCGCTCGGCATGGAGCACATGGACAAGGCCATGGACAGCCTCGAAATGGACGGAGAGACACTGGGCGAGCTGCACAGAAACCTCGACCAGATGTCCGAATCGCTCGAGCGTATCAATGTTGAGCTTGAGTATCTGGCCTATATCGCCTCTGCCTACTTCAACAAGAAGGGCGACGGCTCTGTTGACCTCGGCCAGCTTCGCCCGGACAATGCCGACGAGATAAAGGATAAATACGGCTATGACTATGACCTCGACGCCAACAGCTCCTCCGCAAAGCTGAAAAAGGCTATGGTCCAGGTCGTATCCGACCTCATAACCGACACTGCCAAGCTGTCAAAGGCCACAGGTAAGGTCCTCAACATACTTGATGATTACTACCTTACCCCAATCTATGATACCGACGGTGACGGCGTGCCCGATAAGAGCCGCCTCGAGTACGCAAACGAAGAGGGCAGCATGGCACGCGACAACTTTACTGCCGCTTCCAACTACCTTGCCAGTGCCACCGGCGGTCTCGACGAGCTGAATAAATATCTTGCCTCGCTCGATAAGGTGCAGTACCCGAACCTCGGCAACAAGTATTATGACTATTCCGATGCGCTCTTCAGCGGACTGACCGGCGTCGCCAGCGGCATGAGCGACCTCAACAGTGCCATGGATTCAACATCCGACGTGCTGACCATAAATCTTATGCGCGTCAACGACCAGTTCAATGTCGTCATGCAGCTCCTTGCCAACGCGCTCAGCGGAAATCTCGAGAACAATGTATATGACGACGTTTCCGAGCCTGATAATGACAGCAGCATCGAGGGCAAGCTCCTCTCCTGCGCAAACTACGGCGAGGTCAGCGGCGACCTTGACGTCGGCGGTATCGCGGGCGCAATGGCTATAGAGTTCGAGTTTGACGTGGAGGGCGACCTGACGGGCGGACTCAGCGTGAACAGGATACTTTCCAAGACCTATATGATCAAGTGCGTCGCACGCCGCTGCGTCAACCGCGGCAGCGTCACGGCAAAGAAAAATAACGTCGGCGGCATCGCCGGCGTCACCGAGATGGGTACGATAATCGACTGCGAGGGCTACGGCAGCATCGAGAGCAGCAGCGGCGGCTATGTCGGCGGCATCGTCGGGTATTCCTATACCAATGTCCGCGACAGCTACGCCATGTGCAACCTTGCCGGCTCCGAGTACGTGGGCGGTATCGCGGGCTACGGCACCGAGATAACCGACTGCCATACTCTCGTCGGCGTCAGCGGCGCCACGGCCTGCGGCGGTGCGATAGCGGGCTATGCCGATATGAGCGGTGAGGGCATAATCGACGGCAACAGCTTTGTCCACGAGTCGATGGGCGCAGTTGACGGCATAAGCTACAGCGGCCGTGCCACACCCATTACATATGAACAGCTGCTCGCCGTCCCCGGACTTCCGGACGAGTTCAAGACCCTGACACTGCGCTTCGTCGCCGACGGTGAGACCGTCAAGGAGCTGAGCTTCAGCTACGGCGACTCCATAGACAAGAGCGAGATACCCGAAGTCCCCGAAAAAGACGGCTACAGCGGTCATTGGGCGGACTACGACTACAGCGCTCTGTATTTCAGCGATGTGATAGAGGCAGTCTACACCTATAAACGCGCAACTCTTGCTGTCGAGAATACACGCGAGGGCTCGCCGATGTCGATAGTCCTTGTCGAGGGCAGCTTCGACGAGAACGCCAAGGCAATGCTCAACGAGTATGTCGGCGATGATCCCGAGACCGACGGCTCCGTGCTTGAAAAATGGGTGCTCCGCATCGACGATATGGACGGCTCCGCTCCCGACGGCTACTCCGTGCGCTTCCTGCGCCCCGAGCTGGAGCACAGAAACCATAAGCTCGAGATATACACCTATTCGGACGGCGCATGGAACCGGGTACAGACCCGAAGCAGCGGCAGCTATGCCGTGTTCGACTGCAAGTCCGATACGGTCGTCTTTGCCGCGGTAGAGAGCCGCAGCGCATCGACCGTGTGGATATGGGCAGGAATAGGCGCAGCGGTGGTCGCAGCGGCGGCAGTTATAATAGTCAAAACACGAAAAAGATCCAGGAGTACGCAGGAAACAGCGCCGGAGGCCGAATAATGCAGGCAGATAGTTTCCCTTTCGGTGCGCTGAGCACCGGTGAAGAGGCAACGGCCTATCGTCTTTGCCGCGGAGATATCAGCGCCGTTGTGATAGATTACGGCGCAGCGCTGCAATCGCTCATTATACCCGGCAGGGACGGCTGCTCCGCAGATGTCGTGCTTGGCTACGGAAGCGCGGCCGAGTATGAGCGGTATCCCGGCAATATGGGCGCGACCGTCGGCCGCTATGCAAACCGTATCGGCTTTGGTGAGTTCACGCTGGACGGGCACAGATATCTTCTCGCCAGAAATTCACCGCCAAACCACCTGCACGGCGGGGTAAAGGGCTTTGACCGCCGTATGTGGCGCGTCGTACACCGCAGTGCCGAGTCGCTCACGTTCTCCCGCCTGTCTCCGGACGGTGAGGAGGGATACCCCGGCGATCTCCGCGTCGAGGTCAGCTATACGCTGACCGACCGCGGCCTGCGCATGGACTATCACGCCGTGACCGACGCGCCCACGCCCATCAGCCTGACAAATCACAGCTATCTCAATCTCAGCGGCGGAGGCTCCGCTATGGCGCATGAGCTGAAGATAAGTGCCGACGACTTTACCGAAAACGATGAAAACTGCCTGCCTACGGGAAGAATACTTCCTGTTGACGGCACACCGTTTGATTTTCGTACCGCAAAGCCTATCGGCAGGGATATAGATATGCGTGATGCGCAGCTTGCCGTGGGGCACGGCTATGACCACAATTTTGCCCTCAGATCAAGAGACGCAGCAGTCCTGTACAGCCATGAGAGCGGGATAGAGCTGTCCGTGACCACAGATATGCCCGGACTCCAGCTGTACACCGCAAATTTCATGGATCCCGTTGCCGGAAAATACGGCGAGAGCTTCACTCCGCGCTGTGCCGTCTGCCTTGAAACGCAGGAGTATCCGGACGCTCCGAATCATGAAAACTTCCCCTCGGCCATTCTCCGCCCGGGTGAGGAATATCACCGCATGACGGAGTGGACATTCAGGATCAGATGAGAGGCGCCGCATATAAAACCGAAACGCAGAAAAATCGAAGGCAATAAGTGCAGATATATGACCAGCCCGGACGATCTCGTCCGGGCTGGTCATTGCATTTCACATATAGATTATCAGAGCTATCATTTCAAGCATCTCGTCGCTGCGGTTTATAATGCTGTGCCCCTCACCGCTGGGACAGAAGGCCACATCTCCGGCTTCGAGAGTCGTTACGGTGCCGTTGTCGCTGTATTCACCCTGACCGCGGAGAATGTAGTACACCTCGCCTTCGCCTTGATGGACGTGCCAGCCGACCTCGCAGTTCTTTGCAAGATATACATGGTTGAACAGCCTGCCCTTGCCGCAGAGCTCGTCGTCGCCATTGAGGATACGATCCGCCTCCATGACTCCCTGACCGCCGAAGGCCTGCTTCGAGTCATGTATGCGCTCGTGCTTTCTTCTTATCATGATAAGATCTCCTTGCTGTATAAATTGATTCTTAGTATATTTTACAGCAAGGAGTTTATTTGTCAAGCGCCCGTATGAGCTCCTGCGCGGCAGAGGTAAGCTCACGGGCAAACTCCTCCCGTTCCGACTCAATGGCCACGCGCACTGCGCTGCGGCTCGTCAGCGGCGATATGTGCATATCGAAGCTCTCGCCCGACACGCGCAGCCCGTCGGAGTAATCCGCGCCCATATCCATAAACAGCTCGGACAGCGTCCCCATTAATTCCGCCCGGTCACGGCAGGGGCAGACAACGCCTCCGCAGCCGTCGTCCCCGGCATCGGCGGGGTCTACTGCCGCTGTAAACTCCGGAGCGGGGGAGAGGCGGAGCAGCCCGCGCAGTGCGTCTGCACAGCACTGGTAATATGACAGCGGCGTCCCAACATCGCACCAATAGCCGTCCATGAGTTCGCCGTGCAGCAGCTCGCCGCGCTCAAGCAGCAGAGGGAACAGCTCCTTGCCGAAATCGCAGGCCTGCCCCGGCGGGACGAGAGTCATGACGCGGGGTGAGACCACGTATATGCCTGTGTTGACAAAATCGGTCACGACACGCGGCCATGCGGGTTTTTCGATGAAGCTGCGTATGCGGCCATCGCTGTCGGTCACTGCAAGGCCGTAGCGCAGCGGCTCCGCGCTTCGGCACAGAGCCGCCGTCACTCCCGCGCCGGACTCGCGGTGCGCCTGCATCAGCCGCGCAAGATCAAAGTCGCAGGCCGCGTCCCCGCTTATGACGAGAAAATCATCCGTGCCGTAAAAATCCGCGCAGTTTTTTACACCGCCGGCCGTCCCGAGCGCCTCGCGCTCGACTCGGTATTCCAGCCTGACGCCGAGTGACGCTCCGTCGCCGAAATAGTCCATTATGTCCTCCGCACGGTATTTCACCGCCACGCAGACGTCCTCAAAGCCGTGCTTTTTCAACAGCAGCAGGATATGCTCCATCATCGGCCGCCCCAGCAGGGGGACCATCGGCTTCGGCCGCTCGCCGGTTATGCATTTGAGCCGCCGTCCCTCGCCGCCGGCCATTATGACAGCTTTCATATATACCTCCGAAACTTGCCCTCCGGATCTCCGAAGAGTGCGCCCATGTGTCCGTATTATTCCCCTGCGAAACAGAATTATTTATGTTGTCAAAAATGCCGCGGTTTGATATAATATTATATTACTATGAATACGCAGTGCGTATTCCCGCATTGAACGCATGGAGGTGCGCCGATGAACAAAAATCTACAGAGATTGGCGGAGCCGGGCGGGAGACTTTATCTCATATTCCTTGTCCTGTTCGCGGCGGCGGCTCTGTTTTTCAAGATGTACGAGCTGGCGGCAGCCGAGGGCGTCATCATTCTGCTGCTGCTGATCTATTCGCTCTTTTCGCGCCGCAGACGCGCAAAGCAGCTTGAATCGTACATCGAGTCCGTGACCTATGACACGGAAAACGCCAAAAACAACACACTTATGAATTTCCCCTTGCCCATCGCGGCTTTCCGGCTGGATGATTCGCGCATCATCTGGGGCAATGAGATGTTTTTTGCCATGAGCGGCAGCACCGGCACGCGGCTTGACGCCCGCGTGACCGATCTTGTGCCGGAATTCAGCGGCAAATGGCTGCTTGAGGGCAAGACCCAGTATCCGGGCCTGCTGACCATCAACGGCCGCAAATACCAGATACACGGCAACATTATCCGCTCCGAGGACGGCGATGCCGACAGCGCCTTTATGGGCATCACCTATTGGGTGGACATGACTGAGTATGACGACATCCGCATGGAATACGAAAATTCTCGCCCCGTTGCCTGCGTGCTGGTCATAGACAACATGGATGAGCTGGTGAAAAACCAGCCGGACCGTATAAAAAACGACATTCGCGACGCAATCGAGGATAAGCTCAACAAGTGGTGTGATGACAACAAGGCCATAATCCGCCGCTACGAGCGTGACCGCTACCTTATCCTGTTTGAAAGCCGCTGCCTCGAGCACATGAAGGCGGACAAATTCTCCATCGTGCAGGAGGTGCATCAGGTCGAAAGCCCGACCGGTATAGACGCGTCGATAAGCCTCGGCCTCGGCGTGGACGCGCCGTCGCTCAGCGAAGCACTGCAGTACGCCACCGTTGCGATAGAGCTTGCGCTGTCCCGCGGCGGCGATCAGGCGGTCATCAAGAATCGGCTCAGCTTCGAGTTCTTTGGGGGCCGCGGCAGCGAGGTCGAAAAACGTACCAAGGTCAAGTCCCGCGTCATGGCGAATACCCTTGCCGAGCTTGTGCGCGACTCGTCCAAAGTGCTGGTCATGGGGCATAAATATGCCGATCTTGACAGTGTCGGCGGCGCGATAGGCGTCTGCGCGCTGTCGCGTCTGCTCGGAGTTAAGGCCAATATAGTTATCGACATCAATAAGAACTATTCCGGCCCGCTTATCGACATGGTGCGCCGCCAGCCGGAATACCGCGACGCATTCATCAGCCCGCAGGAGGCTATGCTCCGTGCCGACGGGCGGACGCTGCTGGTCATCGTTGATACGAACCGTCCGGAGCAGGTGGAGGACGCAGACCTGCTCATGGCCTGCAACCGTGTTGCGGTCATCGACCATCACCGCGTCGCCGCGACCTATATCCACAATGCCGCTCTCGGCTTTATCGAGCCGTATGCATCCTCGGTGTGCGAGCTGCTGACCGAGGTGCTGCAGGAGGTCGTCGACCAAAACGATATCCTGCGCTGCGAGGCGGAGGCACTGCTCTCCGGCATCGTGCTTGACACCAAGAGCTTCACCATCCGCACCGGCGAGCGCACCTTTGATGCAGCCGCGTATCTGCGCCGCGCCGGAGCTGATACGACCGATGTCAAGAAGCTGCTCCAGACCGATATGGACGACACAGTCGCGAAATATAAGATCCTCCAGAGCGCAAAGCTGTACCGGGATCTTGCGATAGCCGTGCAGGAGGAGCCGCAGACCAGAGTGGTCGCCGCATCCGCGGCGGATGAGCTGCTGAATATCTCCGGTGTCGACGCGTCGATAGTTGTCGCGCCGGACGGACGCGGCGGCTCCTTTGCCTCGGCGCGCTCGATAGGGGAGCTGAATGTGCAGCTCATTATGGAGAAGGTCGGCGGAGGCGGCAACCGCAGTGCCGCTGCCGCACAGTTTGCCGACACAGATGTAAACACGGCGGTGAAGAAGATATATGCCGCCATAGACGATTACCTCGGCTAAGATCAGTTTATTTCAGTTTTATTCAGGAGGATATAAAATGAAAGTCATATTCAACGTTGACGTAAGAGGACAGGGCAAGAAGGGCGAGATGAAGGAAGTTTCCGACGGCTACGCAAGGAACTATCTCCTGCCGCGCAAGCTCGCTACCGAGGCAACTGCCGACAATATAAATTCCATGAAGCTCAAGGAAAAGGCCCGGCTTGCACAGATAGCAAGGGAAAAGGCGCAGGCCGAGGAGAACGCGAAGAAGCTCAGCGCGGTGCAGGCTGTCATCCACGCAAAGGCCGGAGCCGGCGGAAAGCTCTTCGGAGCCGTTACCTCTCAGGAGATAAGCGATGCCCTGCGCGAGCAGTTCGGCATCGAGATAGAGAAAAACAAGATAGTTCAGGCCGACCCGATCAAGACCTTCGGCGCATACACCGTCAAGGCAAAGCTCGGCTATGAGGTCAGCGGCACGATAAACGTGCTGGTAGTTGAGGGATAAACAATCTTTTTTCCGAGGTGAACCAAGTTGGACGAGCTGCTGGGCAGAAAGACGCCCCATTCCGCCCCCGCGGAGCAGGCCGTTATCGGCTCTATGCTCATCGACCCGAGGTGTGTGCCGGAGGTACTTGAAAAGCTGAAGGCGGACGAGTTTTATATAAAGCTCAACCGGGATATATATGAGACCATGTACGCCATGTTCTCCTACGGGCAGACCATCGACCCGGTCACCGTGCTTGACCAGATGAAGGTGCGCGGCGTGTATCAGGAGGACAACGAGAAGTACATCGCCGAGATAATGCGCGTCACGCCGACCGCCGCAAACGTCCTCGAATACGCCGACATCGTGCGTGACCGTGCGCTGCTGCGCCGGCTGGGAGAAACGGCGGACGAGATAAATAACATGGTCTATGAGGGATCCGGCGAAGCGGAGACGATGCTTGAGGCCGCGGAGCGCAAGATATACGCTCTGCGTCAGGGCAGGACCGTCGGCGGCCTTATGCCGATATCCATGGTCGTGCAGAACGTGTTTGATCAGCTCAGCGAGGCGGCAAGCTCCGGCAATAAGATACCCGGCCTGCCCACCGGCCTGCCCGATCTCGACCGGACGATACTCGGCCTGAATAAGTCAGAGCTCATCCTAATCGCGGCGCGCCCCGGCATGGGCAAAACGAGTATCGCACTGAATATCGCGCTAAACGTCGGCATGACGCTGAAAAAGACCGTCGCGATATTTTCGCTTGAAATGTCCCGTGAGCAGCTCACATCGAGACTTCTGTCCCGCGCCGCGCTTATCCCGTCGCAGAACCTGCTGACAGGCCAGCTCACCGAGCAGCAGTGGCGCGATATTTCCGACGCTGCGCAGACGCTCA
>CAKTNU010000067.1 GCA_934589325.1 uncultured Oscillospiraceae bacterium
ACCTCGCTGTTCAACGGCGTGGGCATGGGTCTGTCCGTTCTCATCATCCTCACCTGCTGCAACGTCGTTATCTCCGCGATACGTAAGATCATCCCCGATGAAATACGTCTGGCGATATTCGTTGTCGTCATTGCGGGCTTCGTCACGATAGTCGACCTGCTGCTTCAGGCATTCATCCCCGCACTGAGCGACGCGCTCGGCGTGTTTATCCCGCTTATCGTCGTCAACTGCATCATCATCGGCCGCGCAGAGGCATTCTGTCAGAAGAATCCCATCGGCCCGTCCTTCTTTGACGGTATCTTCCAGGGCCTTGGCTACACCTGCGTGCTGATAATTATGTGCATCGTGCGTGAGCTGCTCGGCAGCGGCACCTTCGGCGGCGGCCTTATTGACATTGCAAACGGCTTCCGTTTCACTCTCGACGGCACCGGTTCCGGCATCCAGATATTCAATCCCGAATTTGGCGCTACCATACTCGTCCTGCCCTTCGGCGGATTCCTCACTCTGGGCGTCCTGATCGCAGTCATGCAGTACGCGCTCAAGAAGTCCGCAAAGAAAAAGCAGCTTGCAGAAGAAGCTGCCGCGGCAGAGAAAAAGGAGGAGGATGAATAATGTTTACTAAAATACTTTCCATCTCCCTCGGCGCGATCCTGATTAACAACTTCATTTTCTCGCAGTTCCTCGGCTGCTGCCCCTTCCTCGGCTGTTCCAACAAGGTAGACACTGCCGTCGGCATGGGCCTTGCGGTCACCTTCGTTATGGGTCTGGCATCCGCTATCTGCTGGGTCGTTGACCAGTACATACTCGTTCCCCTTGGCCTTGCGTTCCTGCAGACCCTCGCGTTCATTCTGATAATTGCGGCTCTGGTCCAGTTCGTCGAAATGTTCCTCAAAAAGTCTATACCCTCGCTGTACTCCGCACTGGGCATTTACCTGCCGCTTATCACTACCAACTGCGCCGTCCTCGGCGTCGTTCTGCTGAACGTCCAGAACAAGTACAACTTCCTCGAATCCGTCGTCTACGGTATCACCGGCGGCCTCGGCTTCCTGCTTGCTATCGTCCTGTTTGCAAGCGTGCGTGAACGCGTCGAGTTTGCGGAGTATCCCGAGTGCTTCGAGGGATTCCCCATCTGCCTCGTTTCCGCGGCTCTTGTGGCGCTCGCCTTCATGGGCTTCAGCGGCATGAAGATATTCTGATAGGGAGGGCGTAAAGATATGAAATCTATTCTTCTCGCCATCTTGGTGCTGGGTGCGCTCGGTGCCGTGTTCGGTGCGCTGCTCGCCTATGCATCCAAGATATTCCATGTTGAAGTAGACCCCAAGCAGGAAGAAGTCCGCGCATGTCTCGCAGGTGCAAACTGCGGCGGCTGCGGCTATCCCGGCTGTGACGGTTATGCCGCTGCCGTTGCCAGAGGCGAAGCGCCTACAAATAAGTGCGTCGCCGGCGGTGCTGAGGCTGCAGCAAAGATCGCCGAGATAATGGGCGTTTCCGGCGGCGACGTCGAGAAAATGGTCGCTTTCGTGCCATGCTCCGGAACTGAGGGGCATGCCGAGCTGCGCTTCAACTATTCCGGTCCCGTCGATTGCCGCGCTGCGATGCTGTTCGGCGGCAAGAGCAACAAGACCTGCACCTTCGCCTGCATCGGTCTCGGCAACTGCACCCGCGCCTGCCAGTTTGATGCGATACATATTGTAGACGGAGTGGCAAAGGTCAACCGTGCCCGCTGTGTTGGCTGCGGAGCCTGCGCCGATGCCTGCCCCAAGAGCATCATCAAGCTCATACCCGAGAGCCAGAAGGTCATGCCCGCCTGCGGCAACCATGACAAGGGCGCAAAGGTCATGAAGATGTGCGACTTTGGCTGTATCGGCTGCATGAAGTGCCAGCGTGAGTGCCCGGCCGACGCTATTAAGGTCGTCGATAACCTCGCCGTTGTCGATACCGACAAGTGCGTACAGTGCGGCCACTGTGTAGACATCTGCCCGCGCCACATCATAAATTACTTCGGCAAGTAATACTACTGTAATTCTTAAGAAAGTCGTCGATACTTATGTATCGGCGACTTTTTTCTTGATTTTTATCCTGCTATGAGTTAAATTAAGCGTGAGGTTGTGTAAAACGGAGTACTTAAAAAAAGGAAGGAAAAGTATGAAGTATATCTGTGATCTTTGTGGCTGGGTCTATGACGAGGAGGAGACCGGCGTTAAATTCGAGGCTCTGCCAGATGATTTTGCCTGTGAGCTCTGCGGTGCGGGTAAGGACAGCTTTTCTCCGGTCGAGTGATTCCAGGCTGATATTGCCGCGGTGGTGCGATCTTGCACCGCCGCGGCTTTTATATTGCATAATGTGCTAAAATATGCTATGATTCTGTCAGCTAAAACTCGAGAGGAGCGAATATCTTGAGCGCAAAAAAGCGTCGTAAAATGCCCATTTGGGCAAAGCTGCTGATAATTCTGGCTGTGCTGTTTCTAATCATAATCATTGCCGCGGCCGTATTTATAAACGCAAAGCTGAACCTTGTCGAATACGATAGGGCCGGGACGACAATCTCTCAGACCCAGCCGGCCACGGCGGATGATGAGGAAGAAGGGGAGCTTGTGGATATTTCCGGCCTTGAGCAGCGCAGTCCGTCCGCGCTGCCGCAGGGCGAGATCATACATGAGAAAGAGGTCATGAATATCCTCCTGCTCGGCACCGATGAGCGAACCTATGACTTCTCCGAAAATGCCCGCGCCGATGCTATACTGATACTCAGCCTCAATCTCAAGGACTATACAGCACGGCTCGTGAGTCTGGAGCGCGGTATGGGTGTACCGATCCTTGAGGGTATATACGAGGGGGAGTATGACTGGCTGACGCACTGTTTCCGCTACGGCGGTGCGGAGCTTATGCTGAAGGAAGTGCAGACCTGCTTTAATCTGGACGTCGACCGGTATATGCACGTCAATTTCACGGCGCTCAAGAAAATAGTCGATGCGCTTGGCGGTGTGGATCTGGCGATAAGTGACGCGGAGTATGCATACCTGACCGGCAGCATCACGGATCTCGGTGACGGAATGTATCACCTTGACGGAGAGGCTGCGCTGAGCTATTGCCGCCTGCGCGCCATTGACAGTGACTGGACGCGTATCAAGCGCCAACGCCGCACTATTCAGGCCTGTGCCGACGGCGTGAGAAACGCCGATATCGCGACGCTGAATGAGCTTGCCGACGCGATACTGCCCATGATACATACGAATTTCACGAAGATGGAGCTTCTCAAGCTCATGACCTATGTGCCGAATTTCCTTGGCGTGCAGTTTGAGCAAATGACAATACCGCAGGAGGGGACATACGGCGGTATGACCGGACTTCAGGGCCGCGGTCTGTTTGCCGTGGATTTTGAGACGAATACACGTATCCTTCATGAGTTCCTGTACGGCACGGACGACAATACGTAAACTATATTACGTTAATAATATTATGTATATATAATTATGTTAACCCAAAAGCTAAACATCAGTCCATTATTATACGTAAACGAATTTTAAGCCGATACTGTTGGATAAATCCTGCAAAGTGCCGGCGATATATGATATCGTTCTAAAGGACGGTCCGGCTAAGCCAACAAAAAAGACCGGCGTAGGAGTTACACTCCGACGCCGGTCTTTTCCTCTTCATATGTACCGCTCAGTCCGCTGACAGCACTCTGCATTAGAAGCCTCAGAGTTTTCAGCATCATCTTCCTGTCGTCCTCGGGCAGGGCGCCTGCTGCGCGTATTATCGCCCGCGTACTTCCAAACCAATTTGCCTTCAGTTCCGGAACCGTGCGTGCCCCGGTACGCTGCATTGCCTCATACACGGTGTCGACAAGCACGGCGCGCTGCTCCATGCTCATCGCTGCCAGCCAGTCCTTGAGAGTGCGGTCGATAAAACGACTGCCGCGGGTCACGGTATCAAGGTATTTCAAGGTCTCACGCTCAACATCCCAGGTGTAAATATTGTGCTGTGTCAGTCCGCTCTCCTGACTGTGCACAACGGTGTATTGCTCTTCATGCCCCAACAGCATCCCAACGACCGATGATTGCGGTACGAATGTCCGTACACGCGGGCATATCGCATCATAGCCCGGTGTGTCAAGTATCTTCTGGTCAAAGCCGGGGCCGTCGAAGTTATATATGAGCTCAACACGCTCCTGCACGGCGGGCGGACAGAACGCCCCCGCATAGACCGCCAGATTGCCGCCCTTGGAATGACCGCCGAGTATAAGTGGGGCGCGGGACTCTGCCGCGGCATGCTTGAGATATTTCACTGCCGTAAGCTGTGCCGGAACGGGGCAGATGAAGGCCATGTTGAAGTCCTCTTTCCAGCCTACCAGAGTTGTGTCTGTGCCGCGAAATGCGATGAAGCGCCGCCCGTCGGCCAGAATGTAGCACACGGCTGAAAACTGTGTTTGAGATTCAAAATCAATTTGGTTTACATAATTATATGCCCGTATTCCGCAGAACCGTTTGCTTGCGGAGGCTTCTGCCAGCAGTCGGATATCATCGGGACGGATAAGGCGCGATTCAATGTCCAGCTGTGCTTCAAGTGCGGCGTATAATTCAGGTAAGGTCATTGGTTCGCTGCCGAGAACGCCGTCGCACGGTAAATATGACAGGCGGCAGAGAACGAGTCCGTCCAGCTCATTGAAGGGCTGAAAATCAAAGTCGAGGTCTCCGCGCCAGAATATGTAATCGAATATATTCGCCATGTTCGCTCCTTGAGTACTGTTGAATGTACAGTCGTAATGACGTATCAATACTATTATAACATGATCCTCGCCGGATTTCTACGACTTCGGTAGGAAAAATGTCTGTAAAAAAATCCCTTCTGCCTCTAATCCGGGGCTCGGGGGGCAGACGCTGATCGATACAGGAATGTTATTACGGCAAATGGCTATGCAGGGCATAGGTGGCGGAAGTGATATTGAGATCGATAAGCCCCAAGGAAAAAGCAGCCATTGACTTATACGCTCTGCCGCAATAAACTGTATTTATAATAAGCTGATGCGGAGGTCACATATGGACGCATATACAAGGGAATTTACGCTTGAACGCGGCAACGCGGCCGAGCTTTTTTACTGTTTGCAGGAGGCTGCCGGCGATGACGCTGATCGACGGGGCGGCGGCATGGACGCACTTTTTGCCGAGGGACACGCATGGGTGCTGCTGTGGCAGCGGCTCGATATGGTACGCGCTCCGAAGGCGGGGGAGGACCTGCGTGTCCTGACAGTACCGGGCAGGGGACGGCTTGGACTGTACCCGCGCAGGTTTGAGCTGTGGAGCGGAGACGAGCGTATCGGTGCGGCGCACAGCGTTTGGGCGGTTATCGATGTTGCGACCCGCAGCATGGCTGCGTTGGCTGAATCACCGCTTTCCGGAGAAATGGAGCGCCAGAGCCTGCGTATGGACAATATACCGCTGCCGGAGGGCGGCGAGAGCTTCAGCTTCACCCCGTCCGCCGGATATATCGACCGGAACGGGCATATGAACAATGCCGCGTACCTGGCAGCACTTGCGGAGCTGCTGCCAGAGCGCAGCGGCTTTAGCCTGAGCATACTTTATCACCGGGAGATATTGCCCGGTGAAACGGTCACGGTGCACTGGCAGGATGTCGACGGTGCCAGACTGTTCCATGGCAGCGCAGACGGTGAGGAGTGCTTCCGCCTGTCATACGGCGCGCCCGTTGAGCTTGGCTGAGACCAGCTCATCGCCGCGGTAGCAGAGCTTCAGCGAAAAGAACGGCTCATTTTCAGCCAGCAGGCGCAGAAATATTCTGTCTCCCTCCCACAGCGGGAGGGTCGGAACATCTCGTTTGTTGACCCAGCGAAGTACGCCCTCGTCGCAGTCCGGACGAAGTTGGCCGGAAAAATCATGCACGGTGAAAAGATGCATATACTCCGTTCCCCACTCATCCGACACGAAGGTAACTATGCCGCGATAGCGCCAAGCCTCGGCACTCAGCCCCGTCTCCTCAAGCATCTCACGCTGCATACATTCCTCGGGACTTTCACCGGGCTCAAACTTGCCGCCGACGCCTATCCATTTGCCTTCGTTCTCGTCATGCGCTTTTTTTACACGGTGCAGCATGAGATACTGCCCGTCACGCTCAATATAGCATAAACTCGTATTTTTCATTTTGAATCGGCCCTAATATTATTACGTAAATAAAATTATGTAAACTTACTGCTTTTTTGCTTCGCGCAGAAGTACGAACTTCTCGACCGGGAACAGTACCGCCATCTGCAGTGTTCCCGCTGCAGCGGATGCTGCCGTCGGTGCAATGGTCATCCAGAACGCGATGCCGGTACTGCGCAAAGCGTTGACTATTACGCCCTGCATCCAAGTGGAAAAAAGGATCAGACTGACCAGCAGCACAAGATATACTGCGAAGCACCATGCCGGTGCGTCGGATTTGAAGGTCGTTTTCTTGTTCTGGATGTATCCGTATATGTTCGCAAGCAGATTTGAGGCGAAGAAGGGGAGAACGTAACCCCAGTTGTCATTTCCGGCACCGACAGTTGCAGCGCTGAATATCCCCGCCAGAAAATCCGGAAGCGGCGCAGTCCATCCGCGAAGTGCCCAATAGAGGACATTGACAAGTGTTATTTGTATTATGCCTGCAACACTGCTGACAAGGATGAATTTTATGAATTGCCAGAGAGTTTTCTTTTCACGTATTGCCATTTGAACGCCTCTTAAATTATGTAAATAAGGTTACGTAAATAAAATTATGTAAACTTAATCTTAAACCGCGCCTTGAGCCAGATAACGGCTTGCTTCCATAGACGGGCGCAGCTCGTTCGTGTTTACAAGCTCGGAGATGCGCTCCGCCGTGCGAATCTCGCAGTCGGCAAGCGGAGAACGGCCGCCGTTGAATGCGCCCATCATCACAGAGGGCTTGTCGATGGGCAGTATGCGCCTGCCATTCTCGCATATCAGGTAGAGCCGATAAATAACATCGCGCCCGCTTGTGGCATGCAGAGCCTGCTGCCCGATAAGCGGGAACATCTGCGTGAATTGCTCCTCCTGCGAACATTCGAGGACGTACATATCCCCGGCGCAGTCCGGCTTCTGCCCTACCCATTTTTTATAGATGCGCATCGAAATTTCCCTCCTGAACTATCCCTGATTTCATGAGAAAATTTTACCACAGCGCGGCACATGATTCAACCTGAACTTTGCTCCTTGTTATGACACGTCCGGCATGTTATAATTGCATTAGCATAGACAGAGCTATGGTGTTTTACACGCATGCAGCGCGGCGGCTGACCGAAGGAACAGCCGGTCATAAATATATTTGAAAGGCCTGGTGCCGTATGGAAAACAAACTTATTCAAAGCAAATGGTTCCTGTATCTGACGGAATTTTTTGCCGGTATGTCGGTAATGGCTGTGGAGCTTGGAGCCAGCAGATTGATGGCTCCGTATTTCAGTTCATCGCAGATAGTTTGGACTGTGATAATCGGCGTTATCATGATAGCCATGGCTGTCGGCAACATCTGGGGAGGCAGCATGGCGGACAGAAGCAAGTCGCCTGACCGCTTGTACCGCCGCGTCATAATCGCGGCGATCTGGATAGCGCTTATCCCATTTGTCGGGCGCTGGATGATAGCGGGCATATCGCTGCTGCTGGCGATGTTTGTGACAAAGAATTTCCTCGTCTGGGCGGCATTTGCGGCTTGCCTGGTGATCTTTGCGTTTCCCTGCGTCCTGCTCGGTACGGTCACGCCCTCGCTAACCAAATTCACGGTAGATAATCTTGACGACACCGGCAAAACAGTCGGCCGTCTCAACGCGCTGAATACCATCGGCAGCATCATCGGCACCTTTGTGCCTACCTTTATCACCATCCCCGCGGTCGGTACCGCGGCTACCTTCCTGATTTTTGCCGGAGTGCTGGCCGCAATAGGCATTGCGTATTTCATTTTCGAGCGTAGGCGCAGTGCTGCGAGCATTATAGCCGTTATAGTTATCGGCGGGCTTTGCTTTGCCGAGCCGGGCTTCAGCTTTGCTTTCTGGGAGAAGAATCTTACGCTCGAGGATGAGTCGATATATAACTACCTTCAGGTCAAGGACGACGCGCATCAGACTGTGCTGTCGACGAACGTACTCTTCGGCGTGCAGTCGGTTCAGGTGAAGGATGCGGAGCTGACAGGTATGTACTATGATTATGCCCTTGCCGCACCCTGCATGGCCGGGATGGACGGGACTGACAGCAGCGGCCGGAATATCATGATACTTGGTATGGGCTCCGGCACCTTTGCCAGCTATTGCACGCGGTATTTCCCGGGAGTATCGGTTATGGGAGCGGAGATAGACTCGAAGATCGCAGATATAGCCTATGATTATTTCGGCCTGCCGGACTCCGTTGAAGTCGCGGTCGCGGATGGCCGGGCGTATCTGACTGCGTCCGATGAGCTGTTTGACGTGATAATGGTCGATGCAT